>JBIIQK010000186.1:0-4044 GCA_044342135.1 Cyanobium sp. | reverse complement strand
CGTCACGATCGCGGGGGTGTAGCGGCGCAGCGCCGCCGCCGAAAACAACTGCCCCACCACCCGCCGCCGGGCGCGATGGTCGGCGCCGTTGCGGTTCGCCAGCGAACGGCTACCCAGCAGCTGGCGCACACTCTCGGGCCACCAGCCCTCGGTGGCGTCGGGCTGGGCCAGCAGATCGGTGATCGCCTTGCCGCCGCGGATGAACACCAGCGGTTGGCCCAGCAACCGCGTTTCGTAGACGTTGCCGAACTGCGCAAAGCGCTGCTGGGCGAAGTCCGCGTCGCGGAAGAATGCCAGGGCTTCCAGTACCCCGCTCCTGGCGCCGGTGCTGGGCAGGGGGCGGGGTGAAACCGGCAGCGGCTCAACCATCACATTTCTCCCTGGATGCTCCAGCCAACTCCTCGCCCGCGGCCACGATGCGGTAGTACTCGCGATCGTCTGAGCAGCAGAGATCGGCGTAGTAGCGCTCAAGCACAGCATGGGCTGCGTCGTAGCTGGCAAACACCTGCCCGGTGATGCCGTCGCTGATGCCGTCGTCACGGAGGATCTGGTAGCGGCTCATGGCGTGGTGTCCATCGGCTGGCCTGGACTCAGTAGTAGCGGCCGGGGTATTCCCCCGGATGGTCGATCCGGCTCACCCGCACCCCGGAGGCCGACTGGCCGGAGAAGCGCAGGATGTCGCTGCCGGACACCGAGAACCCGAGCTCCTGGACCAGCCGCGCCACCGCATCGGCGGTGATCGCTTGCTCCACCTCTTGCCTCAGGGCCGGATCCCGCTGCACGCGGGCCAGAAAGTGTCGGAGCTGCTCGAGCGTTACCACCGGCTCCCTGCGAGATGAAACCCTACTGCTCGAAAACCCGGGTTGCTCCAGGTTCTTGAGAGTGGCTGCCACCAGACTGCGGCTGCCGGCCTGCCTGATACGGATGAGTTGCAACGCCCTGCCGCCGATCGCCGGCCGTGAAGCCGACATTCTGGCCCTGGTGCAGCGGAAGCAGCCGGTGTTTCAGCCCCCCACCCCGTGCGATCTCAGCCAGATCCACTCGGCCTTCGCCTGTGCGCTGCACATGCACCAGCCCACGATTCCGGCCGGTGCCCAGGGCGAGTTGATCTCCCATCTGCAGTACATGGTTGAACATCCCGGAGAAGGCGACAACCACAACGCCGAACCCTTTGCCCAGTGCTATCGGCGCCTCGCCGAGTTGATTCCCCAGCTGATCAGTGAGGGCTGTGATCCGCGCATCATGTTGGATTACTCGGGCAATCTGCTCTGGGGTTTTGAGCAGATGGGCCGCGCCGACATCCTCGAGGCGCTGCGTTTTCTGGCCTGCGATTCCACCATGCAAGCGCACGTGGAGTGGTTGGGAACGTTCTGGAGCCACGCCGTGGCCCCCTCCACACCGATCCCCGATCTGAAGCTGCAGATCCTGGCCTGGCAGCAGCATTTCGCTGCCCTGTTTGGGGATGCGGCCCTGCAGCGCGTGAAGGGCTTCTCGCCGCCAGAGATGCACTTGCCCAACCATCCCGACACCCTCTACGAATTCGTGAAGGCCCTGCGGGAGTGTGGCTACCGCTGGCTGCTGGTGCAGGAACACAGCGTCGAAAACCTCGACGGCTCCGGCCTCAACCATGCACAGAAGTACATCCCCAATCAGCTCGTGGCGCGCAGCTCCAGGGGCGACACGGTGAGCATCACCGCCCTGATTAAAACCCAGGGCTCCGATACCAAGCTGGTGGGCCAGATGCAACCCTGCTACGAGGCCCTCAGCCTCGGGCGCATGCCCCTGGGTGACACCACCATTCCCGCCCTGGTGTCCCAGATCGCCGACGGTGAAAACGGCGGCGTGATGATGAACGAATTCCCCCAGGCCTTTCTCCAGGCCCACCGAAAGCTCGCCGGCGAAGGCGGGCGCACGGTGGCCCTCAACGGCACGGAATATCTGGAATGGCTGGAGGCCTCCGGCGTGATGCCAGATGCCTACCCCCGGATCCAGGCGGTGCAGCAGCACAGGCTGTGGCAACGCCTCGATGGGCCCGCTGACCCGGAGTCCGTGCAGGCGGCGATCAGCGCGCTCCAGGCCAGCGATCCCTCCTTTTCGATGGCCGGCGCCTCCTGGACCAACAACCTCAGCTGGGTGGAGGGCTACGCCAACGTGTTGGAGCCGATGACCAGCCTCAGCGCGGCCTTTCACCAACGCTTCGATGGCCCGGTGGCCGCTGACCCCACCGTGACCCGCAGCGAGCCCTACCAGCAGGATCTGCTGCACCTGCTGCTGCTGGAAACCAGCTGTTTCCGGTATTGGGGCCAGGGCACCTGGACCGATTACGCCGCTGAGATCCATCGGCGGGGCCAGGCGTCGTTGGAGCTCTGACGACTGGCAATGTGTTGTGCCCGGAATTCGGAAGAGATCCGAGCAGGGGGCAAAACGGTGGCCTGAAGCCAGTTAGACATCGCCTTGATTGCCACCCCACACGCATGTACGCCACCATCCGTCAGTACGACGTGACCGGTGATCCCCACGCGCTGAGTCGGTCGATTCAGGAGACCTTGGTGCCCCAGCTCAAGGGCCTACCGGGGTATGTCTCGTATCTGTGGATTGATCCGAGCGTGGAGGGTGGTCGGATGCTCTCGGTGAGTGTGTTCGACACGCTTGAGCATGCAGAAGCCTCCAATGCGGTTGCGGCCGCCTGGGTGGCGGCCCATCCAGACCTCCATCTTCAACTGATCAACATCGAGGTTGGCCCCGTCATGGCGCACGGTTAGGACGGAGCGTTCCCGGTGCCCCTATCGATTGACTCTGTTTGGGGTATGTGGGCCAGAGTCAGCGATGGAACAGGTGTCGGCGTGCTCTTCAGTCGGCAAAAAACTGGGGCTGGCTCACGGGGATGTCGACGCGCATCAGTTCGGCGTCTTTGAAACGGCTTCTGAAGCTGCTGATCACCGAGCGGATCCGCTGATCCTCCAGGGGGCCGGTGGGGCGGAGAATCACCACAACCCAGGTGGGTTGCCGGCGGATGACCCCATCGGAACCCCTCATCTGGCCGTTGGCCTGAATGACGGTGAGCCCATCAGGGAAGGCTGGAGTGATCACCTCGGCGAGGAATGCCGTCCAGGCTTCAGGGCTGATGAGTGTCCCGTCGGCAACCCGGGCGCCGAAATAGAGCTCGGATTTGACCCAGCTCCGTTCAGGGGCGGGGGCGGGCCTGGTGTCCCTGGTGCTGGAGGCACCAGGGACCAGACTCCCGGCCAGTCCGACGCCGGGCCCCCATGACAGCCCCAGCAGCAGGGGCAGGAGAAAGGGGGCCAGACGATGGGTCATGGCAAGTCGTGTTGAGCGGTTTGATCGGTTCACACTACGGGGCGTGAACCACGACCCAGGGCCCATGAAATGCTGAAGCCGTCGACTGCGCTTCAGCGATGACGGAGATTCTGTCGCATGGCAACAGAGAACCTGCGACGATCAGCGCAAGCGATCCCGAGGTGCTCCGCCTGCGTTCGGCCCTCGCCCAGTTTGAGCTTGGGCGCTTCCTGCTCGACAACCTGGGGTTAAACGGCCACTGGACGTCCTATGTGTTGCTGCACCCTGAGCGGGGCCGTCAGACGAATGTCAGCAGCGATGGCACATCCCTGAGCGAGCTCGAGGCGTGGCTGCTGAACTGCTGCCCGATCATCCTGGCTACTCAGGAGCGCTTCCAGATCGCGCGCACGTTGACGCAGCAGCACTTGCGAGCGGGCATGGCGCTGGCCTCATTGCCCTGCGGCCTGATGGACGATCTGCTCAGCCTGGATTACTCCCAGTTGGCGGGGGTGAAACTCACCGGTGTTGATCTGGATGCCGAGGCCCTTCGTGAAGCGGAAACGCGCTGCAGACATCAACGCTCTGCGCTGTCCGTTGGTTTCGAGTGCTGCGATGCCTGGCAGCTTGGCGCCTCAGAGCGCTGGGATCTGGTCACCAGCAACGGCCTCAATATCTACGTTGAAGACGATGATCGATGCGTCGATTTCTATCGCGGTGTCTGTCAGGCCCTCCGGCCCAGGGGGATCT
>JBIIQK010000185.1:0-4083 GCA_044342135.1 Cyanobium sp. | reverse complement strand
CGATGCTCCTTAAGGTGGCCACCAGCCCAATTGGCCCAACCCCGGCGTGCGATTCCACATCCAACAGGAAAGCGACATTCCGGCCTCCACGCAGCTCTACAACCAGATCTGCTTCGCCATTGCGGCCCGCCACTACCCGCCGGGGCACCGATTACCCAGCACCCGGCAGCTGGCGATGCAGACCGGCCTGCACCGCAACACGATCAGCAAGGTGTACCGGCAGCTGGAAACCGACGGCGTCGTGGAGGCGATGGCGGGCTCGGGCATCTACGTGCGCGACCAACAGAAACCGCGCGAAATCAAGCCCCCACCGGGCCCCCGCGGCCGGCCGCTGCCCGATATTGACCGCCAGGTGCGCCAGAGCGTCGATGGTCTGCTGAATGCGGGCTGCACCCTGCAGCAGAGCCGCGACCTGCTCACCCGCGAGATCGACTGGCGCCTGCGCTGCGGCGCCCGGGTGCTGGTCAGCACCCCCCGGGAAGACATCGGCGCCTCGATGCTGATCGCCGAGGAGCTCAGCCCCAACCTGCAGGTGCCGGTGGAGGTGGTGCCGATGGAGGAGCTGGCGGCGGTGCTCACCGAATCCAACAACGGCACGGTGGTGACCAGCCGCTACTTCCTCCAGCCGGTGGAGGAGATCGCCAAGCTCCACGGGGTGCGCGCCGTGGCGGTGGACCTCAACGATTTCCGCCACGAGCTCGACCTACTCAAGGAGCTGCGCCAGGGCAGCTGCGTGGGCCTGGTGAGCATCAGCCCGGGCATCCTGCGGGCCGCCGAGGTGATCCTGCACAGCATGCGCGGCAACGAGCTGCTGGTGATGACCGCCAACCCCGACACCGGCAGCCGCCTGCTGGCCCTGCTGCGGGCCGCCAGCCACGTGCTCTGCGACCGCCCCAGCCTGCCACTGGTGGAGCAAAGCCTGCGCCAGAACCGGGCCCAGCTGATGCGGATGCCGGTGGTGCACTGCGCCCAGAGCTACCTCGGAGCCGCCACCATCGATGCACTACGCAAGGAAATTGGCCTGCTGGCCGCCTGATTCAGGCGGGTATCAAGCGGATGAAGAGATTCGAACTCTCGACCCTCTCCTTGGCAAGGAGATGCTCTACCACTGAGCTACATCCGCGGGTGTCGAACGTGTCGACTTGAGGATCATGCATGACGAGGGGCCCCTCGGTCAAACCTCGCAAGCTCCGGCAGGATGGCCCCATGCTCAAGGCACTGCAGGCCGACCTGGCGATCATCAAACAGCGGGATCCGGCGGCCCGCGGCACGCTGGAGATCCTGCTCTGCTACCCGGGCCTGCACGCCCTAACGCTGCACCGGTTCAGCCATTGGCTCTGGGGCGGGCGGCTGCCGCCCCTACCGCTGCTGGCGCGGCTGCTGAGCCAGCTGGGGCGTCTGCTCACGGGCATCGAGATCCACCCGGGGGCACGCATCGGCCACGGGGTGTTCATCGACCACGGCATGGGGGTGGTGATCGGTGAAACGGCCGTGATCGGGAACCGCTGCCTGCTGTATCAGGGCGTCACCCTGGGGGGCACCGGCAAGGCCCACGGCAAGCGCCACCCCACCCTGCTGGAGAACGTGGTGGTGGGCGCCGGCGCCAAGGTGCTGGGGGCGATCACCGTGGGCGCCAACACCCGCATCGGCGCCGGCTCGGTGCTGCTGCGCAACGTGGCGGCCGACAGCACGGTGGTGGGCATCCCGGGGCGGGTGATCCACCAATCGGGGGTGCGCATCGACCCCCTGGCCCACTCCGCCCTGCCCGATGCCGAAGCGGGCGTGATTCGCAACCTGATGGAGCGCATCGACGCCCTGGAAACCGAGCTGGCCCGCACCCAGGGCTGCCTGCGGGAGCTGGCCGCCGGCCGCCCCCTGCTGGAGCCCTGCGCCGGCACCGCCCAAAACCTCAAAGATCGGGAGATCCTGGAGTTTCTGGGCGACAACCCCGGCATCACCAGCTGAGACGAGCCCCGCGCCCATCCCGGTAAACTCAATGCACTGCTGGCCGGCCCGCCTCAATGCTCAAGCTCCTGCTGGGTGATCCCAATGCCCGCAAGCTGAAGCGCTACCAGCCGATCGTTTCCGACATCAACCTGCTGGAAGAGGAGATCGCCCCCCTCTCCGACGACGAGCTGCGCGGCCTCACGGGCGAATTCCGCCAGAAGCTGGAGCAGGTGGCGGGCAATGCCGCCAAGGAGCGGGCCCTGCTCGATGAGCTGCTGCCCCAGGCCTTCGCCGTGGTGCGCGAAGCGGGCAAGCGGGTGCTGGGCATGCGCCACTTCGATGTGCAGCTGATCGGCGGCATGGTGCTGCACGACGGCCAGATCGCCGAGATGAAAACCGGCGAGGGCAAAACCCTCGTGGCCACCCTGCCGGCCTACCTCAACGCCCTCACCGGCCGCGGTGTGCACGTGGTAACGGTGAACGACTACCTGGCCCGCCGTGACGCGGAGTGGATGGGCCAGGTGCACCGCTTCCTGGGGCTGTCGGTGGGCCTGATCCAGCAGGAGATGGATCCGGCCACCCGCCGCGCCAACTACGGCTGCGACATCACCTACGCCACCAACAGCGAGCTGGGTTTCGACTACCTGCGCGACAACATGGCGAGCGACATCGCCGAGGTGGTGCAGCGGGCGCCGAACTACTGCGTGATCGACGAGGTGGACTCGATCCTGATCGACGAGGCCCGCACGCCCCTGATCATCTCCGGCCAGATCGAGCGCCCCCAGGAGAAATACCGCCGTGCCGCCGAGGTGGCCGAGCAACTGGAGCGGGCCGCCGAGCTGGGCAAGGACGGCATCGACCCCGAGGGCGACTACGAGGTGGATGAGAAGCAGCGCAACGTGACCCTCACCGACGAGGGCTACGCCAAGGCGGAGACAATGCTGGGGGTGAGCGACCTGTTCAACCCCGACGACCCCTGGGCCCACTTCATCACCAACGCCCTCAAGGCCAAGGAGATGTTCACCAAGGACGTGAACTACATCGTGCGGGGCGGCGATGCGGTGATCGTGGATGAGTTCACCGGCCGGGTGATGCCGGGCCGCCGCTGGAGCGATGGCCTGCACCAGGCGATCGAGGCCAAGGAGCAGCTGGAGATCCAGCCGGAAACCCAAACCCTCGCGTCGATTACGTATCAGAATTTCTTCCTGCTCTACCCGCGCCTGGCTGGTATGACCGGCACCGCCAAAACCGAAGAGGTGGAGTTCGAGAAAACCTACAAACTCGAGGTCACGATCGTGCCCACCAACCGGGTGCGCTCCCGGGCCGACTGGACCGACCAGGTGTACAAAACCGAAACGGCCAAGTGGCGGGCCGTGGCCCTGGAAACCGCCGAGGTGCACCAGAGCGGCCGGCCGGTGCTGGTGGGCACCACCAGCGTGGAGAAATCGGAGCTGCTCAGCGCCCTGCTGGCGGAGCAAGAGATTCCCCACAACCTGCTCAACGCCAAGCCGGAAAACGTGGAGCGGGAGGCCGAGATCGTGGCCCAGGCGGGCCGGGCCGGTGCCGTGACCATCGCCACCAACATGGCCGGCCGTGGCACCGACATCATCCTCGGCGGCAACAGCGACTACATGGCGCGCCTGAAGCTGCGCGAGGTGCTGCTGCCCAAGCTGGTACGGCCCGAAAACGAGCACCGTCCGATCCCGTCGGCCAAGGCCGCCCGCGAGGCCCGCAGCCTGGGCACCCTCTACCCCTGCAGCCTCACCGAGCAAACCGATCACACCCTCAGCGAGCTGGGCAAAGCGCTGGTGGCTGCCTGGGGCGACCGCAGCCTCACCCTGCTGGAACTGGAGGATCGCATCGCCCAGGCCGCTGAAAAGGCACCCACCGAGGATCCCCAGATTCAGGCGCTACGCGAGTGCATCGCCCAGGTGAAGGGGGAATACGACGCCGTGGTGAAGCAGGACGACCAGCAGGTGCGCGACGCCGGCGGCCTGCACGTGATCGGCACCGAGCGCCACGAATCCCGCCGGGTGGACAACCAGCTGCGCGGCCGCGCCGGCCGCCAGGGCGACCCTGGCTCCACCCGCTTCTTCCTGTCGCTGGAGGACAACCTGCTGCGCATCTTCGGCGGCG
>JBIIQK010000184.1:0-4122 GCA_044342135.1 Cyanobium sp. | reverse complement strand
AATGCGATCGTGAGTGGTTCGGGAATCTTCAACCAGCCCGATTACGCCGCAGCCATCACCGGAATTCGCAACAGCAAGCGGCCCGTTGCCGTGGCTGCCTGACGGCTGGCACGGGCTGCCCCCCTCGACCGAGGGGGGCTTTTTGCTGGGAATTCAGCTCTCGAAGAACCAGCCGTAGCTGTGTAGGCCGATGCCCAGCAGATTGACGCCGATGTAACAGACGACGATCACCACCAGGCCCGCAGCGGCCACCAGGGCGGGTTTGCGTCCCTGCCACCCACGGATCAATCGGGTGTGCAGGTAGGCCGCATAGACGAGCCAGCAGATCAGGGCCCAGGTCTCCTTGGGATCCCAGCTCCACCAACTGCCCCAGGCCTCATTGGCCCACACGGCACCACTCACCAAACCCACGGAGAGCAACAGAAACCCCACGGTGATCGTGCGGTAGCTGAGGGAGTCGAGTTGTTCCACCACGGGGATGGCCACGCTGCTCAGCTGCATGGCCGGGGCGGCCGAGCCATCAGGGGCTTCGCCCACGGTCGCCAGCCGGGCCTGGCGGAAGCCCCCACTGCCAATCGAGCTGCTGCGCAGTTCCAACGCGTTGCGCCGGTCTGTGAAGAGCACGGCCAACGACAGCAAGGAGCCCACCAGGAGGGCTGCGTAACTGACCATGATCACGCTGACGTGCATCACCAACCAGCTCGAACGCAGGGCTGGCACCAGGGGAGAGGCCTCCTGGAGACGGTCGGGGAGGGCAAAGCTGGCAAAGGCCACGCAGCCCAGAGCCATCGGCGTGGCGGCGGCAGGCACCAGGGGAGAGGGCCAGCTGCGTTCGACCAGGAGCTGGGTCAGGGTGCAGGCCCAGGCCAGGAAGCAGAGGGATTCGTAGAGATTGCTGATCGGGAAATGGCCCGAGTCCCACCAGCGCAGCACCAGCTGGGCCGTCAGGCAGAGGTTGGCGACGGCCACCAGCAGCCGTACCGCCGTGCTGGTGCGGCCCCCACTGAGGGACCAGAAGGCCAGCGGCAGCACCAACAGCAGCAGGGCAAATGCCGCCAGGCCAAGGCCCAGCACCGGATCAGTCAACAGGGCAGGCACGGGCATGGCATGAGGTGGGGGCAGTCTGGCGAATCGCCGGGCCGGTCAGCGGCTGGCCTGGCGCAACAGAAACAGGCCGCCACCAAGTCCGATCACCACGGGCAACCAGGCCGAAAAATAGGGGCTGAGCACCCCTTTGACACCGAGGGAGCTGAACACGAAAGCCACCAGGTAGTAGCCGAAGATCAGCAGCACGCTGAGGCCGAACCCCTGGCTGCGACTGCGTCGGGAGTGCGGTCTGACGCCGAGGCTGCTGCCGATCAGGCCGAACACCAGGCAGACCGCGGGGAAGGCAAACTTTTCCTGGATCCGCACGCGCAACTTCCGTGCCCCCTGCAGATCACTGGCTTCCCTGAGCAATCGTTCGGCGGTGCGGGCCTGACCGATCGTCATCGAGTTGGAGTCCTTGGGCAATTTGGCGACCTGCAGGGGCTGGCTGCCCAGGGGGTAGAGATAGCGGTCGAAGTCCGCTGAGGTGGTGGCGCTGTCCGAGCCCTCCGTGACCCCAAACACATGGCCATCGAGGAATTCCCACTGGGCATCAGGCTCACTCCAGCGGGCGCGATCGGCACTGAGCAGCACCCGTTGATCACTGCGCGAGAGGTCGAGCAGGGTGACCCGTTCCATGACGCCCTTGTTGAACCGCTGGGCATAGAAGAAGTGAGTGAGTCCCCGTTCCGTGCTGCCATCCGGGGCTTGAATTTCCCCGTACTTCGAGAACATCACGTTGTCCTTCTGCTCACCTGCCACGGCCCGGCCGATGGCCCGGTTGAGGGTGTTCTTGGCCTCCAGCAGGGTGCGCGGCACGATCGCCTCGTTGAAGGTGAAGGTGAGCAGGGTCATCACCAGGGCCACAGCCACGGCGGGCATCACCATCCGCCAGGTGGCCACGCCCACACTGCGCAGAGCCGTGAGCTCGCTGTTTCCAGAGAGCTTGGAGTAGGTGAGCAGGGTGGCCATCAGGGTGGCCATGGGGAAGGACAACACCAGAAATGACGGCATTTCCAGCACCAGCACCCGAACCGCCACGTCGAGGGGCAGGCCGGACTCGGCCACCCGGCGCACCAGTTCGAAAACCGCCCCAACGGAGAGCGAGACGGCCGTGAAGGCAGCGATCCCGAAGATCAGCGGACCGATCAGCTCTGAGAGCAGCCAGCGATCCATGAGGGCCAGTTGCCGCCAGGGACGCAGGAGGGTTTGGCGGCAGCGGTGCAGCACGGTCATAGCCGGAAGGCCTCTCCCAGGTAGTGCCGGCGCACCAGGGGGTCGGATCCCACCTCTTCAGAGCTGCCGGAGGCCAGGATCGAGCCCTCCGAAAGAATGTAGGCCCGATCCGTGATGGCCAGGGTTTCCCGCACGTTGTGGTCGGTGATCAGCAAGCCCATGCCCCGGCTCCTGAGTTGGTCGATCAGTTGCTGCAGATCGGCAACGGCGATCGGGTCGACCCCGGCAAAGGGTTCATCGAGCAGCAGATAGCGAGGCCCCTCCAGACCGACGGCCAGGGCCCTGGCCACCTCACAACGTCGGCGCTCGCCTCCGGAGAGTTGGTAGCCCTTGCGGTGCTGAAAGGCCGTGAGGTGGAAATCCGTGATCAACCCCTCCAGCCGTTGCCGCCGCTGATCCACAGGGGTGGCACTTTCCTGCAGGGCCAGGCTGAGGTTGTCGCGGACGCTCAACTGTCGGAACACACTGGGTTCCTGGGGCAGATAGCCGATCCCCAGCCGTGCCCGCTGGGGCATGGGCAGCTGCTCGATCGTTTGGCCATCCATCAACACCTGGCCGGAGTCGGGACGCATCAGTCCTGTCACCAGGCCGAAAGTTGTGGTTTTGCCGGCTCCATTGGGGCCCAGCAGACCCACCACTTCTCCCGGCTCGAGCTGCAGCGAGACATGGTTCACGAGTAGCCGGCCGCCGATCGCCAGCACCACATCGACCAACTCCAAACTCATGGCTGGGGGACCGGTTGGCCGCTGGCCGGCTGGGAAATTTGCGGCTTCAGAATCCCCGGTGCGTTGAGCCGGTAGAGGGTGACGACCTGCTCCCCCTGGGCTGGTTCGGCCACGATCCGCTCGCGTTCCACCAGATACACGAGCCGTTCGGCCCGGATGCTGTGGCCGCCGTCCTGGAGAACATCCACATCGCCGCTGAGCACAACACGGCCTTCACGGCTGAAATACTGCGCCTGCCGCGCGGTGGCGACCACCCGCTGGTCCGGATAGACGATGCGGACGTTTCCGGTTGCGGTGACCACACCGGTGCTGTTGTCGGCCTTCTGAAGGTCTGACTCAATCGTGACCAAACCGTTGGTGGGCGTCACGACCACCGGGCTGTCCGCCGGCGACAGGGGGGACACCGGTTGGGCCAGGGCCCCTCCGGCACTGATGGCGGTGGACAGGGCTAGGGCAGCAGCCAGCCGTCTGGACCGGAAACGCAGCATCAGATCGACCAATGGCTCGGGCCTGTACGGCTCTCAGGTCAATCTACAGATGGCAGCTGCCGTGCCGCCGCAACCAGTCTGGGGCTGTGGCAGCCATCCAGAGATTCACCCGCCTGCAGGGCACGCAGGCGAAGGCCACTCGTCTGGCGGAGGGATTTCAGGTCGAGACCAAGGGCTTCATCCTCCGTGCGAGCCAACCGGCCCAGCCCCTCCCCCATCAAGATCGTGGCGCCGCGGAGATTGCCCCGTTCGTGGTGCAGCTCGGCGACCGCAATCTGCAGGATTCCCTGCAACACCGGTCGCATAGCACCGGCGGTCTCGTGCCAGAGGGCCTCGAATCCGTCGTGGCAGCCATACCAGTCGCCCTGATTGAACAGGGCGATTGCCTCGGCCAAACGGGGATCGGCGAGCAACCCCTGCTCCTCAGGATCCAGGGGTTGCATTCGCGACTGGTGGGGAAGCCGTCAACGCTTGGCCGCTTTTTTGGACGGCAGCTTGCGCAGACGGATTGATTCCGGCGTCACCTCCAGCATCTCGTCGGGGCCGATGTATTCGAGGGCCCGTTCCAGAGTCATCTGAATCGGTGC
>JBIIQK010000183.1:0-4162 GCA_044342135.1 Cyanobium sp. | reverse complement strand
GCCCAACCGACCCCAGCGGCCCAGGCCCCCAGCCGCTCCGAACGCCCGGCGGCGCCGCGGCGACGCAGCTTCAAGGAGAGCCGCGAACTGGCCGATCTGGAGACCCAGCTGCCGCTGTGGGAAGAGCAGCGCCGCCAGCTGGAGCTGGCCCTCGGCGCTGGCGGCAGCGACTACGCCGCCCTGGAGACCCTCACCCAGCAGCTGGCCGAGCTGAGCGAGCGGATTCACGGCGGCGAGGAACGCTGGCTGGCCCTGAGCGAACTAGCGGGTTGAGGGGGTCGCCATCCCTGCGGCCGAGCGACGGCGGCGGTGGGGGTGGGCCATCTCCAGGGAGCCTCCAGCGGTCGCGCTCTGGCGCGGCGGCAGCCCGCACACCGGACCAGCCGGTTCGGGCAGCAACCAGGGCTGCAGCCGCACCCGGGCCCCCTGCCCCTCCGCCTCCTTCATCGCCGTGGGTTTGTAGTCATCCGCGGCCCGGTGGGCCGCCATCTGGTCGCCCATGCGGCGCAGGTAGAGGTCCTGGCACCAGGTGATCTGGCAGTGCTCGTAGGCCTCGCAGGCGGCCTGGAGGGACGGGAAGCGCTGGCTGACCAGGCCACTGGGCGCACATTGTTTCCAATCCAACACATCATCGAAACTCAGGTCGCGGCGCCACTGGCGCTGCTCGGAGAGGTAGCAGTGCTCCTCAGGACCGTTGATCCAGAACAGGCGCCCGTTCTCATCCATGAAGTGGCGACCGCGCCGGTGCTTGATGCGTGCCATGGAGATGCCCCAGGTATGCGCTTTTCCTGCTGCTAGCCACGGCACCGCCAATGCGCAGCAGGCCACAGAAAGGCGAAAGGAGAGCCAGCGCCCGTATGGTGGGCCGCGGTGAGCTTCGGCCTTAGCCAGCCGGTACCCGAAATGAAGAGCATCGACGAGCACATCCAGAAGGACCAGAGCGAGATCGAGGCCGCCCGCGCCGCCGGCGACCTGGGCAAGGTGCGGCACCTGGAAGAGGAGCTGCAGGGCCTCAAGGAGTTCAAGGAACACCATCCCGAGGACAGCCACGACCCCACCCCCCTGGAAGTGTTCTGCGACCTGAACCCCTCGGCTCCCGAGTGCCGCGTGTACGACGACTGAAGTCCCCCGGGTCCCGATCTTCTGGGACCTAGGCCGTCAGGAAATGCCGAGCTGCTGCCACACCGCGGCCAGCAGCTCCGGCAGATTTTTCGAGGCAGCCGCCGAGATCGCCAGAACGGGCTGGTCCCCCTGGGACAGCACCTGTTGGCGCACCAGGTCCAGAGCGGTCTCCAGGGCTGCGGGGTCGAGCAGCTCGATCTTGTTGAGCACCACCAGCCGCGGCCGCTGATCGAGGCCGTGGCCGTAGGCCGTGAGCTCCCGCTGCACCACCTGGAGGTCGGCCAGCACATCCTCGGCGCTGGCATCGATCAGGTGGATCAACAGGCGGGTGCGCTCGATGTGGCGCAGGAAGTCGTGACCGAGGCCAGCCCCCTGGGCCGCCCCGGCGATCAGACCGGGAATGTCGGCGAACACGGTGCCATCCCCACTGGGCCGGCGCACCACGCCGAGGTTTGGCACCAGGGTCGTGAAGGGGTAGTCGGCGATTTTGGGCCGGGCAGCCGAGAGCACCGAGATCAGGGTGCTCTTGCCGGCGTTGGGCAGGCCGATGATCCCCACCTCCGCCAGCAGCTTGAGCTCCAGCTGCAGCAGCCATTCCTCCCCTTCCTTGCCCTCGGTGCACTTCTCCGGGGCCCGGTTGCGGTTGCTGAGGTAGTGGGCGTTGCCGAGGCCGCCGCGGCCGCCCAGGGCCACCAGCAGCTCATCGCCGGGGGCGGTGAGGTCGCCCAGCAGGATCGTGGTGCGGGCGTCCCGGACCTCCGTGCCGCAGGGCACCTTGATGACTAGGTGATCACCGCTGGCGCCGGTGCAACGGTTGGGGCCGCCCCGCCGGCCCTCCACCGCCGCGAACAGGCGCTTGTATTTGAAATCCAGCAGGGTCTGGAGGTTGGCATCCGCCACCAGCAGCACGTCGCCGCCCCGGCCGCCATCGCCACCGGAAGGGCCGCCTGCCGGCACGTATTTCTCGCGGCGGAAAGCCACGATCCCGTCGCCGCCACGGCCGGCCTTGACGGCGATGCGGGCCTGATCAATGAATTGCATTGGGACAAACCTAGGATCGCGCCGTCTGAAGGCCCGTCTTGGCAGAGGTTCGCTTCCAGCAGGTCAGCAAGACCTACCCACCCCGCAGGGGCGGCGATCCGGTGGAGGTGCTGCAGCAGCTGGATCTGCAGATCCAGGACGGCGAATTTTTGGTGCTGGTGGGGCCGTCGGGCTGCGGCAAGAGCACCCTGCTGCGGCTGCTGGCGGGCCTGGAGCAACCGAGCCAGGGCGAGATCTACGTGGGCAACCGGCCGGTGAGCCAGCTGCGGCCGGCCCAGCGGGATGTGGCCATGGTGTTCCAGAGCTACGCGCTCTACCCCCATCTCACGGTGGCCGGCAACATCGGCTTCGGCCTGCGCCGCAGCCGCAACCGCTCAGCCCTCGAGCAACTGCAGGACAGCCTGCACCTGGCCAGCCGGCGGCTGCCCCGGCCGCTGCAGGTGCGCTCCCTGCGGGAGGAGCGCATCGCCCAGCGGATCGCCGAGGTGGCCGAAACCCTGGAGCTCGACCACCTGCTGGACCGGCTGCCCAAGGAACTCTCCGGCGGCCAGAAGCAGCGGGTGGCCCTGGGCCGGGCCATCGCCCGGGCGCCGGCGGTGTTCCTGATGGATGAACCCCTCAGCAACCTCGACGCCAAGCTGCGCACCGGCACCCGCACCCAGATCGTGGAGCTGCAGCGGCGGCTGGGCACCACCACCTTGTATGTCACCCACGACCAGGTGGAGGCGATGACGATGGGCCATCGCATCGCCGTGCTCAACGCCGGCCGCTTGCAGCAGCTGGGCACGCCGATGGAGCTCTACCAGTGGCCCGCCAACCTGTTCGTGGCCCAGTTCATCGGCAGCCCGCCCATGAACCTGCTGCCGGTGCAGGCGCTGGGCGCCGGCCACCTGCAGCTGGGCAGCCGCCGGCTGCCGGTGGAGGGGCCCCTGGCCGAGGGTCTGGCCGCGCACACGGGCCAGACCCTCACCGGGGGACTGCGGCCCGAGCACTTCCGCCTGGCCCCGGCCACCAACCGCAATCTGCGGGCGGAGGTGAGCCACAGCGAAGCCCTGGGTAACGAACAACTGCTCACCTGCCGGCTGGAGGAGGGCGATCACCTGGTGCAGGTGCGCGTCGGCCCGGAGGAGAGCCTGCCGCCCGGATCCACCCTGCACCTGGATGTGGATCCCCGTGGCTGGCGGCTGTTTGATGGGGCCGGCGATGCCCTGCCCCTGCCACCCCCGGCCCCTGGCCCGGAACCCGTGCTGCCCCGGCTCTGAGCGGAAACACCCCAGAGCAGACATGGCCAGGGGTGACGTGGGCAGGGGTGACCTACTTCAGGTAGATCACGCTGCAGCCCGCCCCGCCGTCGCCCTGCTCGGCATCTCGCACCCGCTCCACATAGGGCACGGTGGTGAGCCACTGGCGCAGGCCGCGCTTGAGCTTGCCGGTGCCGATGCCGTGGATCACCCACACGGGGCCATTGGCACCGCGGAGCCGCTCCTCCACCGCCGCCTCGGCCTCGTGCACCCGCAGACCGCGCACATCCACCGTGTTGCGCTCGGTGCGCACCTCGGGACCGCGGCCCCCCAGCCCCCGCTGGCCCTTCACCTTCACCTGCACCTCCGGCGGGGTCGGCTTCTCCCCGTGCAGCCCCTCGATGCCGGCCAGCTCCAGGGTGAGCCGCAGCACGCCGCAGCGCACGGTGAGTTCGCGGCCGTCATCGGCCAGGGCCAGCACCTCGCCGGCCTTGCCCAGCGACAGCACCCGCACCCGGTCGCCCACCGCCGGCATCCAACCGCGGTGCTCCCGCCGCTCCGGGGTGGGGCGATGCTGCTGCTCCAGCGTTTTGAGGCGCTGGCCGGCCTGACGGGCCGTTTCCCCCAGCTCGGTGCTGCTGGCGCGGCTCCCATCCTGGCCCTGGCGCAACCGGCGGATGATCCGCTTCACCTCGTTCTGGCCCTGGCGGATCGAGCGCTCCAGCTGCTGGCGCCGCTGCTCCTGCAGTTCGGCGCTC
>JBIIQK010000013.1:0-14070 GCA_044342135.1 Cyanobium sp. | reverse complement strand
TCGACGATCGCCCCCAGCGCCGCAGCGGCGATCGCGGCCACCTCTGGCGCCAGTGGCACGGGGTCGAACTGGGCAAGCCCGACTGGGCGAGTTGGTCCCACACGCTGGCCTGGAGCCTGAACGACAGCCAGCAGGGCCCCTTGGTGTGGTGTGGCTTGAACGCCTACAGCAAGGCCATGCACTTCGAGTTGCCCAGCTGTCCCCAGGGATGGCTGCGGGTGATCGACACCGCCCTGCCTGCCGGCGACGACCTGCCCGCCCAGCCTGAGCCCTGGCACCCGGCGGGCGCCCCGCTGCAGAGCCGCAGCCTGATGCTGCTGGTGGCGGCTCCCCTGCTCAAGGATCGGGTGCTGTAGCCCAGGTGGCCTGATGCGTTTGCTCCATACCTCCGACTGGCATCTGGGCCGGAGTTTCCATGGCGCCTCCCTGCTGGAGGAGCAGGCGGCAGCCCTGGGGAGGATTGTGGAGCTGGCCCGGGACGCCGAGGTGGATGCGGTGGTGATTGCCGGCGACCTCTACGACCGGGCGATCCCACCGGCCGAAGCGGTGCTGCTGTTCAACGACACCCTGGCCCAACTGCGCCAGGACGGCGCGACGGTCGTGGCGATTGCGGGCAACCACGATTCCCACGTGCGGGTGTCGATCTACGACCCCCTGCTGGCCGCGTTCGGCGTGACGATCCGGGGCGACGTGCGGCGCTCGGATCAACCGGTGCTGGTGCAGCCCCGGCGAGGCGGGCCCCCGGTGGCGATCTACCCCCTGCCCTACCTCGAACCCGCGGTGGATGGCCCCTGGCTGGCCAGCACCCCGGAAGGGGACAGCGCCGCCCCGCCCCGCCTGCGCCACGAGGATGTGACCCGGCTGGCCCTGGGTCGCATCCGCCGGGATCTGCAGAGCCGGCCGGATCACCACTCCGTGCTGGTGGCCCACACCTTTGTGACCGGCGGCCAGACCAGCGAGTCGGAGCGGGAACTCACCCTCGGCAACGTGGACCGGGTGAGCGTGGAGGCCTTCGCCGGCTTCGACTACGTCGCCCTGGGGCACCTGCACGGCTCCCAACAACTCGATGGTCCCCGGGTGGCCTACTCCGGCACCCCCCTGCCCTACTCATTCTCCGAGCAGCACCACACCAAATCGGTGCGGATGGTGGCGCTCGATGCCCAGGGGCACGCCAGCGTGGACCTGGTGCCCCTGGGCGTCGGGCGCAGGCTCTGCACCATCGAAGGCTGCCTCGACGCGCTGTGCCATGCACCCCAGTACGCCGACGCGGAGGAGGCGCGGGTGCGGGTCGTGCTCACCGATGAGGTGTTGCCCCGCCAGGCCATGGCCCGCCTGCACGCCCGCTTTCCCCATGTGGCCGAGCTGCGCCACCGCCCTCCGGAGGTGCTGCGCTCCACGGCCGGCAGCCGCAACCAGCAGGTGCGGGAGGCCAGCTCACCCCTGGCGCTAGCAGGGGCTTTCTTCGCCGATCAACAGGGGCGTCCGGCCAACCCGGCCGAAGCCCAGATGCTGCGGGAGGCGCTGGACGCCGCGGCCAGGGGAGGGGAGCGGTGAAACCCCATCTGCTCACCATCGAGGCCTTCGGCCCCTACGCCGAGCCTGTAGAGATCGGCTTTGACGCCCTCAGCCAGGAGGGGCTCTTCCTGATCCACGGCACCACCGGCGCCGGCAAGACCTTCCTGCTGGATGCGCTGTGCTTTGCGCTCTACGGCGAGGTGTCGGGGGATCGCAGCATCAAGGCGCTGAAATCGGATCACGCCGACCCGGCCGCGGTGCCGCGGGTGTGCCTGGAGTTCTCCGCCGGAGGGGCCCGCTACCGGGTGGAGCGCTCCCCCGCCTACACGGCCCTGAAGTCCCGCGGGGCTGGCACCACCGAGAAGGCGGCCCAGGGGGTGCTGTTCCGACTGGTCGGTGGCGATCGGGAGCCGTTCGCCAGCCGCAGCAGCGAGGTCACCCGCGAGGTGGAGGGGCTGGTGGGGCTGAACGTCGGCCAGTTCCGGCAGGTGATCCTGCTGCCCCAGGGCAAGTTCGCCGAAGTGCTGCGGGCCAGGGCCGAGGAGCGGGAAGCCCTGCTCAAAACCCTGTTCGACACCGTGCTGTTTGAGCAGGCCGCCAGTTGGCTCGACGACAGGGCCAAGGCCGGCCGCATCGCCGTGGCCGAGCAGAACCGGGCCCAGGAGGTGCTGCGGCGCCAGGCCGCCCACGCCTGGAGCCCCTACGCCCCGGAGCCGGCGCCCGGGGACGAACCCGAGCCCGAGCCCGCAACGCAGGCGGATCTGGAGCGGCTGGTGGAGCGGATCGCCGCCGTGGTGGCGGGCACAGAGGCCAGCCTCCAGCAGGCTGGGGCTGCCCTGGCCGCAGCCCAGGGAACCCAGGCGGCGATTGACAAGCTGGCGGACCGCTGGGATCGGCGGGCGGTGGCCCGCGCCCGGCTGACGGAACTGGAGGCGAAGCAGCCGGCGGTTCAGGACTACCGCCAGCGCCTGGGCCGGGCCGAGCGGGCGGAGCGGCTGCGACCGAGCTTGGAGGCCGAACGGCAGGCACGGGAGGCCCTGGCCAGCCTGCAGAGCGGCATCCACAGCCAACGCCTGGAGACGATCCGGGCCCGGGATGGGGCCCTGGGCCTGCCGGCGTCCGTGGTGGCTCTCGATCTGATGGCGCTGCCGAATCCGGAAGTGCTGGCGGCAGCCCGCAGCGACCTGGCGGTGCGGCGCACCGAAGTGGCGGCCCTGGTGGCCCAGGCCCGGGAAGCGGAACAGGCCCGATCCCAGGCGGCGGCCGCGCAAACCGCCGCTGCCCAGGCCGAGGGGCTCCTCAACCGCAGCATCGCCAACCGGGACATCCGACAGCAGACCCGGCAGAAGGCCGCCGAGAGCTTGGCCCTGGCCCGCTCAGCCGGGGATCAGCTTGACGGGCTGCAGCGGGCCGCCCAGGAGGGCCTCGAACGCGCCCGGGCGGTGGAGGCCCTGACCGGGGCCCAGCAGCGCCAAAGCGACAGCATCGCCGCCAAGGTTCGGGCCGACCGGCAACTCGCCGAGGCCCGGGCAGCCCTGGAGGACTGCCGGCGCCGCCAGATCGCCGGCATGGCGGCCCAGCTGGCCGGCGGCCTGGTACCCGGCGCCCCCTGCCCGGTGTGCGGCGCCCCCGAGCATCCCTCCCCCGCCCAGGCCACGGATCCAGCCAGCACCGACGCGGCGCTCTCGGCAGCGGAGCAGGCGGTGCAGAGCGCCAGCCGGGCAGCGGAGCAGGCGGCGGTGGCCGTCGAGAAAGCCCAGGGGGAGCGCAAGGCCCTGCTGGAGAAGGCCGGCGTGGCCGCTGCGGATCCCGCGGCAGCCACCGCAGCCGCCCGGGGGGCCGCGGAGGCCCTGGCCGCGGCCCAGGCCCTGGCGGCTCAGGCCCGGAGCCTGGAGCAGGCAATCCAGGCGGACGATCAGGCGTTGCAGACCCTTCAGAACACCATCCAGACCACCAGCACGGAGCTGGCGCTGCAGACGCGGAGTGCCGTCGACGCCAACGAACGGGCCGCCAGCCTGGGCGCCGCGATCGCCCGGGAGCTGGGAGAGGGCGTCGATCCCCAGCAGGTGCTGCCGCGTTTCGCCCCCCTGGAGGCGGCCCTGAAACACCTCGCCACCAGCACCGCGGCAAGCATCGCGGCCACGAGTCGGCTGGAGCAGGCCTCGGGCCGGCTGGCCCAGGAATTGGCCGAATCGGAGTTTGCCGATGGCCAGGCCGTGGAGGAGGCCCTGCGGGACGCCAGCGTGCGGGATCACTGGGCCCAACGGATCCAGGCCTACGAGACCGAGGTGATTGAACTGAAAGGGCTCCTGGCCAGCGCCGATCTGGCCGACCTGCCGGAGCAGCGGCCCGACACCGCCGCCGCCCAGGCCGCCACGGCCCACGCCGATGGCGCCCGAACCGAAGCAACCCGGCGCGACACCCAGGCCCGGGGAGCCCAGGCCGAGCTCCAGCGGCTGGCCGGCGAGCACCGCCTGGGGGCCGAGGCCCTGGCCGGCATCCAGGAACGGGCCCAGCTGCTGAGCGGCGTGGCCGATCGCTGCCAGGGCCGGGCCGCCCCCTACATCTCCCTGCAGCGCTGGGTGCTCTCGGCCTACCTCGTTGAGATCTGCAGCTATGCCAACCAACGGCTGGAGCTGATGACCTCCGGCCGCTACCAGCTGCGGCTCACCGATGGGGGCAGCCGGGGCGGACGCCAGGCCGGCCTGGGGCTACGGGTGCTCGATGCCTACACCGGCGAAGAGCGGGAGGTTAGCAGCCTATCGGGGGGAGAGACTTTCCAGGCCTCCCTGGCCCTGGCCCTCGGGGTCGCCGACACGGTGCAGGCCCATGCGGGCGGGGTGCGGCTGGAGGCCCTGTTCATCGACGAGGGCTTCGGCACCCTGGATCCCGACAACCTGCAGCTGGCGATGGACGAACTCGACAGGCTGCGGGAAGGGGGCCGCATGATCGGCATCATCAGCCACGTGGGCGGCCTGCGGGAGCGCATCCGCTGTGGCATTGAGGTGCTGGCCAGCGACCGGGGCTCCACCGTGCGGATCGGCAGCACGGCCCTGACGTGAGCGCCAGGGGGTGGCCTGCGCCCCAGGAACGGGGTCAGCAGGCCCGGGAGAAGACGGGAATGAAAGCGGGCGGCGGGAATCGAACCCGCATCATCAGCTTGGAAGGCTGAGGTTTTACCACTAAACTACGCCCGCAGCAGTACAGACGTACTCTGCATGATCCGGTACGCAGTCTCCAGCTGGAGACCCGCGACGCGGAGCTGCTGCATTATGACCTGCGCCCCCAGTCCGCCACTGCCGTCCTTGACGTCTGAATCCCCAGCGGCAGCCCACGAATCCCTGGGAAAGGGAGCCCGGCGACGGCTGGTCTGGAGCTACGGCCTGGGCGACATCGGCACGGGCATGGCGGCCACCCAGCTGGGCTTTTACCTGTTTGTCTTCTACACGGCCGTGGTGGGGCTGCCGGCCTGGATGGCAGGTCTGGTGCTGATGGTGCTCAAGGTGTGGGACGGCATCAACGATCCCCTGGTGGGCTGGCTGAGCGACCACACCAAACATCCCTGGGGGCCCCGTTTGCCCTGGATGGCCGGCAGCGCCATCCCCCTCGGCCTGGCCCTGGTGGCGATGTGGTGGGTGCCTCCCGGGGGCGACTGGCAGAAGTTCACCGTGCTGGTGGCCATCCAGCTGGTGGCGATGGCGCTCTACACCTGCGTCAATCTCCCCTATTCCGCCCTCGCCTCCGAACTGACGAGCTCCACCCGGCTGCGCACCGAGCTCAATGCCAGCCGTTTCACCGGGTCGATCCTGGCCGGCCTGGCGGGCCTGGTTCTTGGAGCCCTGCTGCTGGGTCAAGGCGCCTCGGGGTACTTGCGCATGGGCCTGGTGTCCGGGCTCACCCTGACCGTGTTCACCCTGCTGTGCTGCTGGGGCCTGGCCCCCTTTGCCCGCACGTGCCAGCGGCCCACCGGCCACCCCGAGCCGATCCGCCGCCAGCTGCGCCGGGTCGCCGGCAACCCCCGGTTCGTCAAGGTGCTGGGGCTCTACCTGCTGCTCTGGTGTGCCCTGCAGCTGATGCAACCGGTGTCGCTGATCTTCCTGGCGGTGGTGATGCACCTGCCCGAAAGCTGGAGCACCTGGATCCTGATTCCCTTCCAGCTCAGCGCCCTGGCCGGCCTGCAGCTCTGGAGCCGGGTGGCCGGGCGCCATGGTCGCGTCTGCGCCCTGCGCTGGGGGACGGGCCTGTGGATCGCCGGCTGCATCGGGGCGACCCTGCTGATCCCCCTGGATGCCAACACGGCACCCCTGGCCAGCGTCAGCAATGGAATCGGCTTGGGCCTGCTGCTGCTCACGATCATGGTCACCGGCCTCGGGGCCTCCACCGCCTACCTGATCCCCTGGGCCCTCTTGCCCGATGCGGTCGACGCCGACCCCGACAAACCGGCCGGGCTCTACACCGCCTGGATGGTGGTGACCCAGAAAATGGGCATCGGCGTGGCCGTGTTTGCCCTCGGCAACGTGCTCAGCCTGAGTGGCTACCAGGCCAGCGCAGGCCTGATCCAACCCGGCACCGCCCTCACCACCATCCGCCTCTGCATGGGCCTGATTCCGGCCCTGCTGATCGCTGGCGGCCTCCTGGTAATGCGACGCTGGCCGGAGAAAGGCCTCCATCTCCACCGGCCCGCTTCGCCATGACCGGCCTCCAGCCATGACAGTCCTCCAGCCATGAAGCGTCCCATCTGGCTGAAAGCCCCGCGCTGGCTGCTGCGCCTGGGGGCCAGCCTGCTGATCGGTGGCCAGGCGATGAGCGCCGTGGCCAAGGGCCGCATCGGCTTCAACGACCTCATGCAGGAGCTGATGGAAGCCGGGCCAGGCAGCTTCCTGATCGTGCTGATCACGGCCCTGGCAGCCGGCACCGTGTTCAACATCCAGGTGGCCGCTGAGCTCTCCAAACAGGGGGCCAGCGCCACGGTGGGCGGCCTGCTGGCCCTCGGCCTGTCGCGGGAAATTGCGCCGCTGCTCACCGCCACCCTGCTCACCGGCAAGGTGGCCACCGCCTACGCGGCCCAGATCGGCACCATGAAGGTGACCGAACAGATCGACGCCATCACCATGCTGCGCACCGATCCGGTGGAGTACCTGGTGGTGCCCCGCGTCGTGGCCATGGTGATCATGGCGCCGGTGCAATGCCTGCTCTTCTTCTGGGTGGGGATCTGGTCCGGCCAGGTGAGCAGCACCCTGCTGTACAGCATCCCGCCAGCGGTGTTCTGGAACTCGGTGCGCACCTGGATGGAGCCCGACGACCTGCCGTCGATGCTGCTCAAGGCAGTGGTCTTCGGCTTGCAGATCGCCGTGATTGCCTGCGGCTGGGGGCTCACTACCCGGGGCGGTCCCAAGGAGGTGGGCACCAGCACCACAGGCGCCGTGGTGATGATCCTGGTCACCGTCGCCCTGATGGACGCCCTGCTCACCAAGCTGCTGTTCAGCTGATGTCTTCCCTGTCTCCTGGCTCCAGCGGCGTGGTTCTGGCACCGCGCATCGGCGTGCCCCTCGGGGTGATCGGGCTGGGATTGGCCTGCCTGGGCCTGCTGCCGCTCTGGGGCGGAGCCCTGTGGCTGAGCCTGGGGGTGGCCCTGTTCGGCCTGTTTCTGCTGCTGCAGACCTGGCTGCTGCGGCTCGAGTTCGGCCCGGATGCCCTGTTGGTGTGGCGCCAGCAGACCCTGCTGCGCCGCTTCCCCTATGCCGCCTGGCTGGCCTGGAGGATCTTCTGGCCCGGACTGCCGGTGCTGTTCTATTTCCGTGAACAGGCCAGCATCCACCTGCTGCCAGTGCTCTTCGATGCCGCCACACTGCGCGAGCAACTGGAGCAGCACCTGAGCCAGCTCAGTCCCCCGGAGCGTTCCGATCCCCCCAGCGATGCCTGACGACCCCAGCCCTGAAGCCCCCAGTCCTGACAGTCCCAGTCCGGAGGAGACAGGCCCTCCCGCCGCCGACTTCGACTGGCCGGCCCTGGCCCTCACCGAACTGCGCCAGCAGCGCCAGGCCCTGCAGGAGGACATTCAGCAGCTCGAAAACCGCCGCAGCCTGATCCAGAAAGAGATCGAAACCAGCTTTGCGGGCCAGGCCGACGCGGTGGCCCGGCGGCTCAAGGGCTTCCAGGACTACCTGGTGGGCGCCCTCCAGGATCTGGCCGTGGCGGCGGAGCAGGTGGATCTGGTGCCCCAGCAGGTGCTGGTGCAGCCCTCCCCCCTCGATCAGGCCAGCGTCCCCGTCGCCCCAGAACCCGCCACCCCCGTGGCCGCAGCGGGGTTGTTCAGCCAGGACGAAACCCTGATCCGCGAGCGTCTGGCGGGCTTCGGCGGCCAACCGGATTTCTATGCCGATCCCTGGCAGCTGCGCCGCACCCTCGAGCCCAGTGGAGCCGCCCTGCTCGACGACTGGTTCCTGGGGCAGGGGGGCCGGGGCGCCCAACCCAGCTGCGGCAGCCGCAGCCGCAATGCCCTGGTCACGGCCGCCGCCATCGCCATCCTCGGCGAGCTCTACGGCGAGCGGTTCCAGACCCTGGTGCTGGCCGGCCAGCCGGAGCGGCTGGGGGAATGGCGCCGGGGGCTGCAGGACTGCCTGGGCCTGTCCCGGGAAGATTTCGGCCCCACCAGTGGCATCGTGCTGTTCGAACGGGCCGATGCGCTGGTGGAGCGGGCCGACCGCCTCGAAGAGCGGGGCGAGCTGCCCTTCATCGTGGTGGATGCGGGCGAGCAGGTGATCGACATCCCGATCCTGCAGTTCCCGGTGTGGCTGGCCTTCGCCGCCGGTCCCGGCGAACTCGCCACCGAAGAGCCCTATTGATCTCCCTGCCATGCCCAGCCTGATCACCCTGCCCCTGTTGCTCGCCGGCTACCTGCTGGGCTCCATCCCCAGTGGCTACCTGGCCGGCCGCTGGCTGGCCGGGATCGACATTCGCCGCGAGGGCTCCGGCTCCACCGGCGCCACCAACGTGCTGCGGGTGGTGGGCAAGGGCCCGGCCCTGGTGGTGTTTCTGATCGACGTGCTCAAGGGCACCGCCGCGGTGCTGCTCGCCAAGTCGTTGCTGGACCCCTTTGGGGTTGGCGTGGTGCTGGCCGGCCTGGCGGCCCTGGCCGGTCACATCTGGCCGGTGTGGCTGGGCTGGAAGGGGGGCAAGGCCGTGGCCACGGGGCTGGGCATGCTGCTGGGACTCACCTGGCCGGTGGGCCTGGCCTGCTTCGGCATCTTCCTGGCGGTGCTGAGCCTGAGCCGGATCGTGTCGCTCTCGAGCGTGGTGGCGGCCCTGGCACTGCCCTTGCTGATGCTGGGCTGGTTCGCCGACCAGGGCCTGGGCCTGCGCTGGCCCTACCTGGCGCTGGCCCTGCTCACCACCGTGTTGGTGGTGTGGCGCCACCGCAGCAACATCCAGCGGCTGCTGGCCGGCACCGAACCCAAATTGGGCGCGCCAAAAGCCTGAGACGGGGCCCAACGGCCAGACGCTCAGGCCAGCTCCCGACTGCGCTGGGCCGCCGCGACCACGGCCTCAATCAGGGCGGACCGCAACCCGGCCTGCTCGAGCTGGCGCAGGCCGGCGATGGTGGTGCCGCCCGGGGAACTCACCATGTCCTTGAGCTCACCGGGATGGAGGTCCCGCTTCAGCATCAGGGCCGCACTGCCCGCCAGGGTGCGGTGCGCCAGGCGCTGGGCCAGCACCCGCGGCAGCCCGGCCGCCACGGCGCCGTCGGCCAGGGCTTCGGCCACCACAGCCACGAAGGCCGGCCCCGAGGAGGTGAGGGCCAGAAAGGCATCGAGCTGGGGTTCGGGGAGCTCATGCACCTCACCCACCTGCCCAAACAGCTGCCGCACCCACTGGCGCTGGTCGGGATCCACGCCCGCACCAAAGGCCAGCCCGGTGAGCCCCGCCCGCACCAGGGCCGGGGTGTTGGGCACGGCGCGCACGCACTGCCGCTGCGGGAACAGGCGTTGCAACCGCTCCAGGGTGACCCCCGCCAGCACCGAAACCAACAGGCCACCCGAGCCGGCAGCGGCGGCCTGGGCCGCCACCTCCAGCTGCTGGGGCTTCACCGCCAGCAGCACCACCGGCGCATCCCAGGCGGCTGAGGGATCGGTGTCCACGGTCAGGCCATGGGCCTGACGCAGGGCCGCCGCAGACGCCTCACTGGCCACCGCAGCCCGCACGGCAGCCGATTCGACCAGGCCCGCCTCCAGCAGCGGGAACAACAAAGCCTGGGCCATGCGGCCCAGGCCCACCACGCCGAAGGTTGGCGTCACGACCGGCCTAGATGGCGGCGTCCTGGCGGCCCCAGGCAGGACTGGGGGCAGCCTCCTGCTGGGGCTCGCTGTCGCGGGACACGATCGTGGGGGAAGACGCCTCCTCGCTGGCGGCGGTGGTCACCGTGACGCAGCTGGGGGCAAACAGGAAGATGCTCTCCCCAACCCGCTCCTGGTGGCCGTCGATGGCGAAGGTGCCACCGGCCACAAAATCCACGGCACGCTGGGCCTGATCCGGCTCCATCATCGTGAGGTTGAGGATCACGGTTTTGCGCTCGCGCAGGGCCTGGATGGCGCGGGGCATCTCATCGAAGCTGCGCGGCTCCATCAGGGTTACCTCGGCAGCGGCCGAGGACAGACCGGGCATGCCGATCACGTTGGTGCCAGCGAAGGGGTCGTCAGCGGAGAAATCCGAGCTCAGGGCCAGGGCGCTGGAGCGGCTGGTGTAGCTGGGCTCAGGCAGCTCCCCCCCGTCGTAATCGAGCTCATCGTCGTAGTCGCCATCGAGATAGTCGTCTCCGGAGACAACGGCACGCAGGCGGGAGAACAACGACACGGAGCGAACCTCACAGGAAGCTTTCCACCTGAATAGCGTCCCACGCCAATGGCGGCAAGGGTTTCAGCAGGAGATTTGGCGCAATTCCTCGGGGCCGGCCAGCCGGTGATCAGGGCGGGGGCAGTGGGGCCGGTCGCGGTCCGAACAGACCGCTGCCAATGCGCACCCAGGTGCTGCCCGCCGCGGCCGCCTCAGGCCAGTCGCCGCTCATGCCCATCGAGCGCTCCGGCAGCCCCAGCTCCGTGGCGAGGGCGGTGCACGCGGCAAACACACCCGCCCGCCCATCCGCCGTGAGCCCGAGGGGGGGCAGGGTCATCAGCCCGACGGGCCGCAGGGGCGCCAGGGCGGCCAGCTCCGGCCAGTGCTGGCGCAGCTCTGCGGGCTCAAAGCCGGTCTTGGCGGGATCCGGGCGGAACTTGACCTGAAACAGCACCGCCGGCTGGCGCTGCTCCTCGGCGGCGATGCGGGCGAGGCGTCGGGCCAGATCAAGGCTGTCGAGGGAGTGGATCGTGCCGAAATGGCGCACCACACCGCGGGCCTTGTTGGCCTGCAGCCGGCCGATGAAATGCCAGTCGAGCGGCTCCAGATCCGCCAACTCCACCTGCTTGGCCACGGCCTCCTGGAGCCGGCTCTCCCCGAAGCTGCGCTGACCGGCCGCCACCGCCTCCCGGATCCGGACCACCGGCTGGCCCTTGCTCACCGCCAACAGGCGGCACCCCGGCGGCAGTCCGGCACGCAGGAGGGCCAGTCGCTCCGCCAACCCGCCCTCAGCCACCAACTCAGATGAAGGTCTGGTCAAACAACTGACGCCAGTGGGCGTGGACCTCCGGGCTTTCACGCCGGGCCCGGGCCAGATTCTGCTCGGCGTAGTGGCGGGCATCCATCAGGGGCACCACCTCGAACGTGGCCCCGCGGGGCTGCAGGGTGACCACAAAGAAAATGCGCTGGGCATAGAGGGTGGCGAACAGATCGCGGCCCTCGGCCACCGGAGCCACCCGGTAGAGCATCCCGAACGTCGGATGGTTGAGGTAGCGCTCGTTCGTCACCAATGTGCTGCTCACCGATGGGTTGCTCGCCAATGGGTTAGTGGCCAATGGGTTGCTTGCCAATGCGGTCGATTTGGGGCCATTAAAGGTCACCGACTTTCCAGCGCAGCACCAGCACCGCCAGCAGCACTCCCGCCGCGGTGCCATTGAGCAGGGCGCGGCCCGCGCCCCCGGCGGGGCGATGCAACTGCTGGGGGGGCAGCCAGCACCCCCCGCGGGCCAGCAACGCCTCAGCTCCCTGCTCGGCCCGCAGCAGCACATTGGCCAGCAGGCGCTCGCCCACCGCCAACACCAGGCCAAGGCCGGCCTTCCAGCCCAGGCGCTTGAGATTCACGGCGCGGGTTGCAACAGATCGCAACAGGTTCTGCAGCTCCTCCTGCACCAGGGGCAGAAAACGCAGGGCCAGCAGCAGGGTGAAGCCGAGCCGTTCCACCGGCCAGCCCAGCCGGCCCAGGGGGGCCAGCAGCCAGCTGATCGCCCACACCAGCTGTTCCGGGGAGGTGCTGAGCAGCAGCAGGTTGGCGCTGTGCACCAGGGTGAACAGCAAGGTGGCGCCGTTGAGGCCGAGCTCGGCCGAGCGCCGGGTCACCACCAGGGGGCCCTGGCGCAGCAGCACCCAGGGGCTGCCAGCCCGCTCCGGCGGGGCACTGCCGGGGGGGCCGGGCTCCAGCCGCAGTTCCGCCGGCGGTCGCTGCAGCGCGGCCGGCGGCGCCGAGCCCGCGGGCAACAGGGCCGCCAGGCCCCCCACCAACAGGGCCAGGGCCAGCAGCAGGGGCAGGCTGCGGCGCCACAGCCGCCAGCTCAGCCCACTTACGGCGGTGATCAGCAGCAGCAGACCCACCAGGCTGAGGCGCCAGAGCGGCCCGGCCAGGATCGGCGTCACCAGAAACACCAGGCTCCAGGCCAGCTTCAGGCGGGGGTCGAGCCGTCGCAGCCAACTGGCGCCCCCGGCCGGTTCAGCCGGATCCGGCGCGGCGTACTGGCCGATCGGGATCTGACGCAGAACGTCCACTCAGCCGCTCCCTCTCACCTCTGGCCTGGGCTCAACGGCCACGGTTCTGGGTGCGGGCCAATTCTTTCTCGGCATCGCGCTGCTGCTTGCCCCGCCAGAACAGTTTGATCGGCGTGCCCTCGAAACCCAGGCCCTCGCGGATCTGGCGCTCCACGTAGCGGCGGTAGGTGTCGCCGAACAGCTTCGGCTCATTGACGAACAACGTGAAGCTGGGGGGCCGCACCGCCACCTGGGTGCCGTAGTAGAGCCGGCCCTGGCGGCCGCCCCGGCTGGTGGGCGGAGTGCGCCAGCTGAGGGCCTCGGTGAGCACCTCATTCACCACCGAGGTGGTGACGCGGCGGCGGTGCTGCTCCACCGCCAGCAGGGCGAGGGGAAAGATCGCCTGCACCCGCTGACCACTGAGGGCCGAGGTGAACAGCATCGGCGCCCAGTCGAGGAAATAGAGCTTGGCGCGGAGCTCCTTCTCCATCGCCGGCATGGTGTGGCTGTCCTTCTCGATCGCATCCCACTTGTTCACCACCACCACGCAGGCGCGGCCGTCCTCTTCGATGCGGCCCGCCAGGCGCTGGTCCTGCTCGGTGACGCCATCGAGGGCATCGATCACCAACACACACACGTCGGAGCGCTCGATCGCCTTGAAGCTGCGGTTGATGCCGAAGTATTCGGGGCCGTAGCTCACCGAGCGGCGGCGCCGGATGCCCGCTGTATCAAGAAGTTTCCAGGTTTTGCCCTCCCGCTCGATCGTGGTGTCGATCGTGTCGCGGGTGGTGCCGCGGATCGGGCTCACGATCGCCCGGTTCTCGCCGCAAACGGCATTGAGCAGGCTGGATTTGCCCACATTCGGCCGGCCGATGATCGCCAGCTGGATCGGCTCCTCTTCGCCCTCCTGCTCCAGGGTGGGGGGCAGGAAGCTCACCGCCTTGTCGAGCAGGTCGCCGGTGCCGGCGCCGTGGATGGCCGAGATCGGGAAGGGCTCGCCCAGGCCCAGCCCCCAGAACTCCGCCGCCATCGCCAGGCCCGCATCGGGCGACTCGCACTTGTTCACCGCCAGCAGGGTGGGCACCCCCTGGCCCCGCAGCCATTCGGCGATCGACTGATCGGCGGCGGTGCAGCCCTGCTGGCCGTCCACGATCACCAGGGCCACGGCCGCTTCGGCCAGGGCGAGGTTGGCCTGCTCGCGGATCTCCGGCAGAAATTCGCTGTCGTCGTCGAACACCAGGCCGCCGGTATCAACCACCCGGAAGGTGCGATCGGCCCAGTAGCCCTCCTGGTAGGTGCGATCCCGGGTCACGCCCGGCTGGTCGTGCACGATCGCTTCGCGGCTGCGGCAGAGCCGGTTCACCAGGGTGGATTTGCCCACGTTGGGGCGGCCAATGATGGCAACGACCGGTAAGGCCAAGGGAGGTATTCCTACGTCTGTCCTGTCTTGACCCTACAGAGCAGCCCCAGGTGCGGCGCTCAGGAGATCGGCAGATCGCCGGGATGGCCCGCCACCGGATCGGCCGGCTGATCCAGCAGCGCCGGCAGCGGGCCGCTCTGCGGCAGCGCAGCGCCCCGCTCGGCCAGGTGGGCCAACAGCCAGTTCACGGCGGTGGCGCGGCGGGTGCGGCGCGGGTAGAGCTCGCCGATCCGATACCCCGCAAAGCC
>JBIIQK010000012.1:0-14082 GCA_044342135.1 Cyanobium sp. | reverse complement strand
CAGGACGCGCCCGAGCGCCTGCGTCAGGAGCTGCAGCTGTTCTGGGATGAGGTGGAGGCGGAGGCCGAGCGGATCGAACGGGGCGAGGTTGGCGAGGGCGATGGCCCCCTGGGCCAGGGCCCAGGCCCTGAGCCGGAGCTGGATCCCCAGGATCAGATCGATGCCCTGCGCGCCAAGGTGGCGGCGATGGCGCGACGTCTGGACCAGGCTTCGTGATCCTGCGGCCGCTGCGCATCTGGTGGTTGGCTCTGGCCCTGGTGCTGGGGCTGTGGTGGGACGGCCAGCTCTGGACCTACCCCGGTGGTGCCACACCCGAGCGTCAACGGCGGCGTCAACGCCGGCGGGCCCGTTGGCTCACCCAGGAATTCCTCGCCCTGGGATCGGCCTTCATCAAGCTCGGCCAGTTGCTCTCGGCCCGGCCCGATGTGTTGCCCGCCGAACTCGTGGAGGAGCTGGCCACGCTCCAAGACCGGGTGCCCGCCTTCCCCTTCACCGTGGTGCAGGACCTGCTGGAGCAGGAGCTGGGTGAGCGCTGTGCCGAGATCATCGATCTGGAGAGCGATCCCCTCGGCTCGGCCAGCCTGGCCCAGGTGCATCGCGCCAGCCTGCGCAGCGGCCGCCAGGTGGTGCTCAAGGTGCAACGCCCTGGGCTGGAGCGCACCTTCCGGCTCGATCTCGAGGTGTTGCAGCAGGTGGCCGGCGCCGTGCAGCGCCACCCCCGCTGGGGCCGGGGTCGGGACTGGATCGGCATCGCCCAGGAGTGCCGGCGGGTTTTGCTGCGCGAACTCGACTTCCGGCTGGAGGCGGAGCATGCGGCCCGCTTTCGTCAGCAGTTTCTCGACGACCCGGGGATCCGCATTCCGGCGGTGGTGTGGGAGCTGAGCACCCGTCGGGTGCTGTGCCTGGATTACGTGCCCGGAATCAAGATCACCGACCGCCAGGCCCTGCTGGAGGCCGGGATTGTGCCCGCTGCGGTGGCCGAGAAGGGGGCGGCCAGCTATCTGCAGCAGCTGGTGCGCTTCGGGTTTTTTCACGCCGATCCCCACCCCGGCAACCTGGCCGTGGCCGCCGACGGGGCCCTGATCTACTACGACTTCGGCATGATGGGGCAGCTCTCGAGCCGCCTGCGGGGCCGCCTGGGCACCATGGTGCGTGCCGCCGCCAGCCGTGATGCGGCTGGGCTGGTGGAGGAACTGCAGCAGGCCGGGGTGATCGCTCCTGGCGTCGATCCGGGCCCGGTGCGCCGCCTGGTTCGCTTGATGCTGGAGGAGGCGCTGACGCCCCCCTTCTCCGCCAATGTGCTCGAGCGCCTGTCGGGCGATCTCTACGACCTGGTCTACGGCCAGCCCTTCCGCCTACCCCCGGAACTCATTTTCGTGATGCGGGCGCTCTCCACCTTCGAGGGGGTCGGCCGCAGCCTGGATAGCGGCTTTAGCCTGGTGGCGATTGCCCGTCCCTACCTGCTTCCTCTGATGACTTCAAGCGGTTCAGGCAGTGGCGACCGGTTTGGCAACGAGCTCTTCAATGAGATTTCCCGGCAGGCTGCCGAGGTGGGCAGCCGTGCCCTGGGCATCCCCAAGCGCCTCGACGACAGCCTGGCTCGCATTGAACAGGGCGACCTCCAGGTGCAGATCCGTGCTGGCGAAACCGATCGCCTGCTGCGCCGTTTAGCTCTGGCCCAGCAGGCGGCGGGTCAGTCCATGCTGCTGGCCGGCCTGGCCGTAGCCGCCGCCCTGCTGGCCGCCAGTGCTCGCCCCGCCCTGGTGGCCATTCCTCTGGTGGCTGCTCTGCCGGTCGGCCTGAGCTGGCTCAAGCTGCAGGGCCGGCTCAAGCGCGACGGCCGGATCGATCAGCTGCCCGGGGTGGGGCAGTCCTGAGCTCAGGCCCCCCGATCTCTGGTCGGATCAGGCCTTGCCACGGGGGCCCCGGTCTTCGGCGCCGGCATAGATCGCCTGGCTTCCGAGCTCGTCTTCGATGCGCAGCAGCTGGTTGTACTTGGCTACCCGATCGGAGCGGCTGAGGGAGCCGGTCTTGATCTGGCCGGCCCGGGTGGCCACGGCCAGGTCGGCGATGGTGGTGTCTTCGGTTTCGCCAGAGCGATGGCTGATCACACTGGTGTAACCGGCGCGGCCGGCCAGATCGATCGCCTGCAGCGTCTCGGTGAGCGAGCCGATCTGGTTCACCTTGATCAGGATCGAGTTGGCCACGCCCAGATCGATGCCGCGCTGCAGCCGCGCGGTGTTGGTGACAAACAGGTCGTCGCCGACGAGCTGCACGGTTTTGCCCATTTTTTCGGTGAGCAGGGCCCAGCCCTCCCAGTCGTCTTCGGCGACGCCGTCTTCGATCGAGACGATCGGGAAGCGGCTCACCAGCTGGGCCAGCTGGTCGACCATCTCGGCGCTGCTGTAGCTGCCGCCGCCGAAGTTGTAGCGGCCGCCTTTGTAGAACTCGGTACTGGCCACATCCAGGGCCAGGGAGATCTGGTCGCCGGGGCGGTAGCCCGCCTTCTCGATCGCCTGCACCAGCAGTTCACCGGCCGCATCGTTGCTGGCCAGGTTCGGGGCGAACCCACCTTCATCTCCCACGGAGGTGGACAGGCCCTGGTCGTGGAGCAGACCCTTGAGGGTGTGGAACACCTCGGCTCCCATGCGCAGGGCTTCGCGGAAGCTGCCGGCGCCGTGGGGCACCAGCATGAACTCCTGGAAGTCCATGTTGTTGGAGGCATGGGCCCCGCCGTTGATCACGTTCATCAACGGCACCGGCAGCAGGTTGGCCAGCGGGCCGCCCAGGTAGCGGTAGAGGGGTAGGCCAACGCCGTTCGCGGCGGCCCGGGCGGTGGCCAGGCTTACCGCCAGCACGGCGTTGGCGCCCAGGCTCGACTTGTTGTCGCTGCCGTCTAGTTCGGCCATGGCGCCGTCCACGGCGCTCTGGTCGAGGGCGCTGAGGCCGCAGAGGGCCGGGGCAATCCGCTCCTCAATGTTGTTGACGGCCTGGGTCACGCCCTTGCCGAAGTAACGGCTGCCGCCGTCGCGCAGCTCGTGGGCCTCATGGGCACCGGTGCTCGCTCCGCTGGGCACGATCGCTCGGCCGCTGGCACCGCCCTCGAGCAGCACTTCGGCTTCCACCGTGGGGGTGCCGCGGGAATCGAGCACCTCCCGTGCCACCACGGTGTCGATCACGAGGTCGAGGGAATCGATCACGTCGGCGCGCCTATTGCTGACTTGGATGGATCTTATGGGTCACCCCCTCCACCCCTTTTGTGCCAACGGGTACCGCCCCCGGGCTTGCTCGCCACAATGGGGGTGTTGAGTCCTGGTTGCCGGCTGACCGGTTGCGTTGATGCGTCTGCTGCACACCATGCTGCGGGTGGGGGATCTGGAGCGCTCCCTTTCCTTCTATACGGAGGTGCTGGGCATGCGCCTGCTGCGCCGCAAGGACTACCCCTCCGGCCGTTTCACCCTGGCCTTTGTGGGCTACGGCGACGAGAGTGACACCACCGTGCTGGAGCTCACCCACAACTGGGACACCGCTGCATACGACCTCGGCAGCGGTTACGGCCACATTGCCCTAGGGGTGGAGGACATTCACGCCATCTGTGCCGACATTCGGCAGAAGGGGGGGAATGTCGTGCGCGAACCGGGCCCGATGAAGCACGGCAATACGGTGATCGCCTTCGTGGAAGATCCCGATGGCTACAAGGTGGAACTGATCCAGCTCTCCTCCCGCGGCTGACCCCACCGAGCCCATGCGCGCCGATCCCGTGCCCCCCAGCCTCACCAGCGAACCCGATCGCTTCAGCGACGACGCCTGGGACCTGCTCCTGGCCACCCAGGACACGGCCCGCCGCTGGCGCCATGGCGCCATGGATGTGGAGCATCTGCTGCAGACCCTGCTGCTGGAGCGGCGCTTCGCCCCCTGGCTGGATCCCCTGCCCCTCGATCCCGATCGCCTGTTGGACCGGCTCGAGAGCTTCTGCGTCGACCAGCCCGGCAGCACGGGGGACGCGCTCTACATCGGTGATGCCCTCGAAGATCTGCTGGAGGACGCCGAGCGCTGCCGGGCCGCCTGGGGATCCCCCCTGGTGGATGTTTCCCATCTCCTGATGGCCCTGGTGCGGGATCCCCGCATCGGTGCCTCGCTGCTGGGGGGGGAGGGGCTCAGTCAAGACCTGCTGTTGCGCCAGTTCCGGCCGGGTGCCGCGGCCGCCCCCGCTCCCCTGCCGCTCCAGACCCCCGGCCCCGCTCCAGCGCCTCCCGTCGCCCCAGGCTCAGCTGGGCTGGTGGATGCCTGGATTGACACGGCCAGCCCAGCGGCGTCCCTGCCCTCAACCCCATCCCCCTCTCCGACAGCCGCTCCGAGCCCCGAGCTGCGCCTGGAGCAGGAGCCGCCCGAGCCCAGCGCCCTGGAGCGCTATGGCCGCGACCTCACCGCGGCGGCCCGGGCCGGTGAGCTGGACCCGGTGATCGGTCGCGACCTGGAGATGCGCCGCCTGATCCAGGTGCTCTCGCGCCGCAGCAAGAACAACCCGGTGCTGATCGGGGAGCCCGGTGTCGGTAAGACCGCCGTGGCTGAGTTGCTGGCCCAGCGGATCGTCACCGGTGAGGTGCCCGACTCGCTGCAGGGCCTGCGGCTGGTGGCGCTGGATCTCGGCGCCCTGATTGCCGGCGCCAAGTTCCGCGGCCAATTCGAGGAGCGGCTGCGGGCGGTGCTCAAGGAGGTGCGCGATGCCGATGGGGTGCCGGGTGCTGCCGGGGTGGTGCTGTTCATCGATGAGCTGCACACCGTGGTGAGCAACGACCGCTCCAATGCCGATGCCGGCAGCGTGCTCAAACCGGCCCTGGCCCAGGGCTACCTGCGCTGCATTGGCGCCACCACCCCGGAGGAGTACCGCCGCAGCATCGAGAAGGATCCGGCCCTCGATCGGCGCTTCCAGCAGGTGCTGATCAAGGAGCCCGGGCTCGACACCAGCGTGGAGATTCTGCGGGGGCTCAAGGAGCGCTACGAGCTGCACCACGGTGTGGCCATCACCGATCAGGCGCTGGTGGCGGCGGCGCGATTGGCGGATCGCTACATCACCGATCGCTGCCTGCCCGATTCGGCGATTGATCTGGTGGATGAGGCCGCCGCCCAGCTGCGCATGGAGGTCACCTCCAAGCCCCAGTTGGTGGAGGCGGCCGAGGCGGAACTGCGCCGGGTGGAGCTGGCCCTGCTCTCGGCCGAGGCGGCTCCCCTGGAGGAGCGGGTGCAGTGGCAGGAGCAGCGCCGCCGGGCCACCGAAGCGCTGCAGGGGGTGCAGCAGCGCTGGCAGGCCGAGCGCGAGCGGCTGGCGGAACTGCGTGATCTGCTGCAGCAGGACGAAGACCTGCGCCATGCCATCGCTGAAGCCGAGCGCCAGGGCGACTACGAGGAGGCGGCCCGGCTGCAGCATGACCAGCTCAATGGCCTGCAGCAGCGCCGCGAGACCCTCGAGGCGGAATTGCAGGGGGAAACCATCCTGCGGGAGCAGGTGGAGGAGGGGGATATTGCCGATGTGGTGGCCCGCTGGACCGGCATCCCCGTGCAGCGGCTGCTGGCGGGTGAGCGCCAGAAGCTCCTCGAGCTGGAGGCCCGGCTGGGCGAGCGGGTGATCGGCCAACCGGAGGCGGTGGCGGCGGTGGCCGCGGCGATTCGCCGGGCCCGGGCGGGGATGCAGTCGCCCACCCGGCCAGTGGGCTCCTTCCTGTTTCTGGGCCCCACCGGTGTGGGCAAAACCGAGCTGGCCAAGGCCCTGGCGGCGGCCCTCTTCGATGAGGACGACGCCCTGGTGCGGCTTGACATGAGCGAATTCATGGAGCGCAATGCCGTAGCCCGCCTGGTGGGTGCTCCTCCCGGGTACGTGGGCTACGAGGAGGGGGGCCAGCTCACCGAGGCCGTGCGGCGGCGTCCCTATGCCGTGCTGCTGCTCGATGAGGTGGAGAAGGCCCATCCGGAGGTGTTCAACCTGCTGCTGCAGGTGCTCGATGACGGCCGCCTCACCGATTCCCAGGGCCGCACCGTGGACTTCCGCCACACGGTGGTGATCATGACCAGCAATCTCGCCAGCCGGGCCATCCTGGAGAACGCCCGTGCCGGAGGGGATCCAACCCTCGCTGCGGAGCACGAAGCCCGGCTGGCCCAGCAGGAGGCCCGCCTGGCCCAGCAGGAGGCCCGCCTGGCCCAGCAGGTGGACCAGGCGCTGTCGGCCCAGTTCCGGCCTGAATTTCTCAACCGGATCGACGAGGTGATCCGCTTTCGTCCCCTGGGCCCAGCCGATCTGCAGCGGATCGTGCGGCTGCAGCTGGCGGAGCTGGCCCGGTTGCTGGCGGAGCAACACCTGGACCTTGAGGTGCCGGAGCCGGTGGTGCAGGCCTTGGCCGAGCAGGGCTACGAGCCCGAATACGGGGCCCGGCCCCTGCGCAGGGTGCTGCGCCGTCAGTTGGAGAACCCCCTGGCCACGGAGCTGCTGGCCGAGCGCTTCGCCGGTGCCCGCGGCGTGCGTGTCGAGCCCGGTGATCCCTTGACCTTTGTGCCCCTCGGGTAGGGTGGTCGTTTGCCGGTTCGCGCGGACCCATCCGTGCGCGCGTGCCGTGGATCCCGACTCGTCCCACAACGCGCCCAACCCGCGCCCATCACGCTCTGACTAACGATTCGCCCAGTCCTGATCAGTCCGCCATGACGCCCGAGCCCGCAATGGCTCCGGAGTCGGCGCTGCCGCCCGAAGGCTTTGCCGCCGCCACCCTGGCGGAACTGCGCAAGGTCGTCTGGCCCAGCCGCCAGCAGCTGTTCAGTGAATCGGTGGCCGTGATCCTGATGGTGAGTCTCTCGGCAGCGGCGATCGCCGCGATCGATCGCTTCTATGGCTGGGCGGCGATCCAGGTCTTCCGGTGAGTCCGCTCTCCTGTCCATCTTGTTCCTGCTGAACTCCCGTCCGCCGATTCCGTTCCCGTTGTGAGTCCCGTGTCCGAGCCCCTGACCGACAGCCCCACCGACAGTTCTCTCGACGACCTGGAGTCCGCAGTCGAGGTGCTGGAGCCCACCCAGGAGGCCCCTGCCCAGGTGCTGGATCAGCCGGCTGGTGGGGAAAAGCTCCAGGTGGCCCGCTGGTACGCCGTGCAGGTGGCCTCTAGCTGTGAAAAGAAGGTGAAGGCCACCCTGGAGCAGCGGGCGGTGACCCTCGGTGTCGACAACCGCATCCTGGAGATCGAGATCCCCCAGACCCCCGGGGTGAAGCTCAAGAAGGATGGATCCCGCCAGAGCACCGAGGAGAAGGTGTTCCCCGGCTACGTGCTGGTGCGGATGATCCTGGATGAGGACACGATGATGGCGGTGCGCAGCACCCCCAACGTGATCAATTTCGTGGGGGCCGAGGAGCGCCGTGCCACGGCCAAGGCCCGGGGCCACATCAAGCCCCGTCCCCTGAGCCGCTCGGAGGTCGACCGAATCTTCAAGCGGGCGGCCGAGAAGAAGGCCGTCGTCAAGGTGGATCTCACCGAAGGCGACCAGATCCTGGTCACGGCAGGTCCGTTCAAGGACTTCCAGGGCGAGGTGATCGAGGTGTCCGGCGAGCGCAACAAGCTCAAGGCCCTGCTCTCGATCTTCGGCCGGGAAACCCCGGTGGAACTCGAGTTCTCCCAGATCAGCAAACAGAGTTAGGCCCCGGCCTGGCTCAGCGGCCGTCTCCCTGCGGAGGATGGCCGTTTCCCTACCACTCCTGCTTTAGGGGTGATCCGCATATCTGCCCCAGTAGCTCGAGACGATGGCCAAGAAAGTCGTTGCCGTAATCAAGCTGGCCCTCGATGCCGGCAAAGCCAACCCCGCGCCGCCGGTGGGCCCTGCCCTCGGTCAGCACGGCGTCAACATCATGGCGTTCTGCAAGGAGTACAACGCCCGCACGCAGGACAAGGCCGGTCTGGTGATTCCGGTGGAGATCTCGGTCTTTGAAGACCGCAGCTTCACCTTCATCCTCAAGACCCCGCCTGCCTCGGTGCTGATCTCGAAGGCCGCCGGCATCGAGAAGGGCGCCGCCACCTCTGCCAAGGGGTCGGTGGGTGCCATCTCCCGTGCCCAGCTCGAGGAGATCGCCAAGACCAAGCTGCCCGACCTCAACTGCACCAGCGTTGATTCGGCTATGCGCATCATTGAAGGCACCGCCCGCAACATGGGCGTCGCCGTCAACGACTGAGCCCTGCTCCGTTCCCAACCCATTCACCTTTATCCGGGGGAGATCCAGGCAGTCCTGTCCAGTCGCGTGCTGACCAGTTCCCGACCTGAATCGTCCGTACCCCATTCCTGCCATGCCAAAAATTTCCAAGCGTTTCGCCGCTCTCAGCGCCAAGGTCGAAGACCGCAGCTACACCCCCCTGGAGGCCATTGAGCTGGTCAAGGCCAATGCCAACGCCAAGTTCGATGAAACCCTCGAGGCCCACGTGCGCCTTGGCATCGATCCCAAGTACACCGACCAGCAGCTGCGCACCACCGTGGCCCTGCCCCATGGCACCGGCCAGAGCATCCGCATTGCGGTGATTGCCCGCGGTGAGGCCGTGGCCGCCGCCAAGGCTGCCGGCGCCGATCTCGCTGGCGACGACGATCTGGTGGACCAGATCGCCAAGGGCGAGATGGAGTTCGATCTGCTGATCGCCACGCCCGACATGATGCCCAAGGTGGCCAAGCTGGGCCGGGTGCTCGGTCCCCGGGGCCTGATGCCGAACCCCAAGGCCGGCACCGTCACCACCGATCTGGCGGGGGCCATCAACGAGTTCAAGGCCGGCAAACTTGAGTTCCGCGCCGACCGCACCGGCATCGTGCATGTGCGCTTCGGCAAGGCCAGCTTCGATGCGGCCAAGCTGCTCGACAACCTCAAGGCCCTGCAGGAGACCATCGACCGCAACAAGCCCAGCGGTGCCAAGGGGCGCTACTGGAGGAGCCTGTACGTGACCTCCACGATGGGTCCTTCGGTCGAAGTTGACTTCTCGGCTCTGCAGGACATCAAACAGGAGGGCTGAGCCGGCGCTCCAGCCCCTTGAACAGGGCGGCGGCCGTACTGGTCATCACCAGGTACACGATCGCGACGGCGATGTAGATCTCGAAGGCCCGGTAGGTGGTCGCCACCATCAGCTGGCCTTCCCGGAACAGTTCGTCGAAGCCGATCACCGCCGCCAGGCTGGTGTCCTTGATCAGGGTGATTCCCTCATTGGCCAGGGGTGGCAGCACCCGCCGCAGTGCCTGGGGAAAGATCACGAAGCGCATCCGCTCGATCGGGTTCATGGCCAGGGCATCGGCCGCATCCCACTGGCTGGTTTCGATCGATTCGATCCCGCCGCGCAGGGTTTCGGCCATGTAGGCCGCCCCGTTCAGGCTCAGGGCCAGCACGGCGGCCACGAAGCGGTCGAGGCTGAAGGGCAGGCCCAGGTCGCGGCATAGGGCGGGTAGCCCGAAGTAGATCAGGAACAGCTGCACCAGCATCGGGGTGCCGCGGAAAAAGGCGATGTAGAGCCGGCTGGCCCAGCGCAGAACGCGGATCCTGCCCAGCTGGCTGAAGGCCAGCAGGCAGGCTCCCACCAGCCCGAAGCCGAAGGAGAGCACGGTCAGGGCCAGGGTGATCCCAGCCCCCCGCAGCAGGTTCTGGACCAGCCGTCGCGGGTTGAGCTGGGCTTCGCTGCTCCCTTGGGCCAGGGCCGGGGCCACCAGGGGCAGGGGCGGTGCTGGCTGGTTGAACCAGCGGCGGTAGAGGGTGTCGTATGAGCCATCGGCGAGCATGGAGCCCAGGGCCCGGTTGATCTCCGCGACCAGGGGCGAGCCCTTTGGCAGGGCGATGCCATAGAAATCTGCGGTGAGGGGTTTCCCCGCGATCCGCACCCCTTGGAGCCCCGCTTCCCGGATGGCGTACAGGGTGGCGGGCAGGTCGTTCACATAGGCCTCCACGTTGCCGTTGATCAGTTCCTGCAGGGCCAGGGGGGCGGCGTCGAACTGCACCACCGTCACGCCCGGTACGGCTGCGACCGCCTTGGCGCCGGTGGAGCCGATCTGCACGGCCACCTTGCGTCCCTTGAGGGCATTCAGGGAGACCAGGTCGGGGCTGCCATCGCGTACGGCGATGGCCAGGCCCGCGGCGAAGTAGGGCCGGGAGAAGTCAACCGTCTGGGCCCGTTCGGCCGTGATCGTCATGGCACTGGCCGCCGCATCGAGGTTGCGGGACTGCAGGGCCGGAATCAGACCGGAAAACGGCAGCGCCACGAACTGGATCGGGTGGCCGCTGCGGCGGCCGATCTCCCGCATCAGTTCCACATCCAGGCCCGTGAGCTCGCCGGTGTCCGCCGCCTGCATCTCAAAGGGCGGGTAGGTGGGGTCCACGCCGACCTTCCAGGGGGTGTTGGCCCGGACCTGCCCTGGCAGCAGGGCCGCCACCAGCAGACCCAGCAGCAGGAGCCCCAGCAATCTCTGGTGCCATGGGGCCGCCCTTCTTCCTACGGTGGCTCGATTCACGGCGTCCGAATCTCTCTCGTGCTTTCGCCATGATCGTGAATTCAGGGGCCACCCCCGTACTGGCCTGTCGAAATCTGCACAAGCGGTTCGCGGATCAGCCGGTGCTGCAGGGCGTCAGTGCCAGCTTCGCCAAGGGAGATGTGGTGTCCGTGATCGGACCCTCTGGCTGCGGCAAGAGCACCCTGCTGCGCTGCCTGAATCGGCTGGAGCGGTTTGACCAGGGCAGCCTGGAGGTCATGGGGCGGGATCTGTCGGCCCGGCGGTTGCCCTGGCGGGAGCGCCGGCTGCTGCGCCGTCAGGTGGGCATGGTGTTTCAGCAGTTCAACCTGTTCCCCCACCTCTCGGTGCTGGACAACCTCACCCTGGCGCCCCACCGCATTCTTGGTTTGCCCCTGGCCGATTGCCGGCAGCGGGCGCGGCAGCAGCTGGCCGTGGTGGGCCTGGAGGATCGGGCCCAGGCCTGGCCCCAGCAGCTCTCCGGCGGTCAGAAACAGCGGGTGGCGATCGCCCGGGCCCTCTGCATGGATCCGGCGGTGATGCTGTTTGACGAGCCCACCAGCGCCCTGGATCCGGAGCTGGTGGGCGAGGTGTTGGCCGTGATGCGGCGTCTGGCGGAGGCTGGGATGACCATGGTGGTGGTGACCCATGAGATGCGTTTTGCCCGGGAGGTGTCCAACCGGGTGCTGTTCCTCAACGAGGGCCGCGTCGAGGAGGAGGGTTCCCCCGATCAGGTGTTCACAGCCCCGCGCAGTGCGCGACTGAAGACCTTTCTGGGGCGCTTCGGGGTGTAAGGTGTTGAGCTGGCTTTGGCCAGAGGGGCACGCGCCCAACCCCAGACAGCAGGTTGCCTGTGTTGCCCGGTTCGCCGGTCAACCTCGTGTAAGCCCTGCCGAGGTGATCGCGACAGCTTTGGCTCCAGATCGGATTCGTCCGGACAGGTGACAGAACAGCAGCGGCCTCGAGCTGAAGATTTCCCGTCCGGGAAAGCTTTAGCGTCCCGGGCCGCGGTCCCGGCTTGTTCCCCTGATCCGTTCCTTCCCTATGGGCCGCACTCTGGAGAACAAGCAACAGATCGTCGAAGAGCTCAAGGGGCTCCTCGGCGAGGCCGAAATGGCGCTGGTTCTTGATTTCAAGGGCCTCACCATCAAGGAGATGTCTGATCTGCGGACCCGTCTGCAGGCCAGCAACGGTGTTTGCAAGGTGACCAAAAACACCTTGATGCGCCGGGCCATTGATGGCGATAGCGCTTGGTCGAATCTCGATTCCCTGCTCACCGGCACCAACGCCTTCGTGCTCGTTAAGGGCGACGTGGGTGGTGCGGTGAAGGCCATCCAGTCCTTCCAGAAGGACACCAAGAAATCGGAAGTGAAAGGAGGCCTTTTCGAAGGCCAGCTCCTCTCCCAATCCGAAATCAAGGCCATCGGGGATCTGCCCTCCAAGGAGGTGCTCATGGCCCAGATCGCCGGTGCGATCAATGCCGTGGCCACCAAGCTGGCTGTGGGCATCAACGAGGTTCCATCCGGTCTTGCCCGGGCGCTCAACCAGCACGCCGAAAGCGGCAGCTGAGCTCAAGCGACTCCCCATTTCTGTTGCTGATTCCCAACCATGTCCGCTACTACCGACAAGATTCTCGAATCGCTGAAAACCCTTTCGCTGCTTGAGGCTTCCGAGCTCGTCAAGCAGATCGAAGAGGCTTTCGGCGTGTCCGCCGCCGCTTCCGCCGGCGTGGTGATGGCCGCAGCTCCCGCAGCTGCTGCCGAAGCCGTTGAAGAGAAGACCGAATTTGACGTCATGCTCGACAGCTTCGACGCCGCCGCCAAGATCAAGGTGCTGAAGGCCGTCCGCGAGGCCACCGGCCTCGGCCTGGGCGAAGCCAAGGCCCTCGTGGAAGGCGCTCCCTGCGCCATCAAGGAAGGCATCGCCAAAGGCGAAGCCGAATCCATCAAGAAGGCTGTGGAAGAAGCCGGCGGCAAGGTCACCATCAAGTGATCTCCGGGCCCAGATGGGCCCTTGTCTGCACATCAGCCGGTCCCCTGGGCCGGCTTTTTGCTGGGCGCCTGCCAGCGATGCCAATAAAAAAGCCCCGCCGAAGGCAGGGCTTTGAGTTGGAACGATTCTGGGAGTCTGTCCTCGTTTCGACCCCGGAAGAGCGTTCCCACTCCTCACACGCTGGAACCTTAACGGCCTGGTTTGGGGAGGACGAGGTCGGGTCGGCCTGTCTGGCAACTGTCCCAACCCATGGCGGGGGCGGCGGGGCCGCTCAGTCGCTGAAGGGGATCACCGGCAGTCGGATCGGCCCTCGGGCCACCAGGGTGCTGGCGCTGGCCCGGGTCGGGCCCGGCAGGCTGGGCGGGGCCACCGGTGGCCGCAGGGCCACGGGGCTGCCGCCCGCCCGGGCCAGGAGCTCCGGCAGGGGGCTGGCATTGGCGAAGTAGATGTGGCTGAGGGTCTGACTGTTAAACACCCGCCGCTGCAGGTCCCAGCCTGGCTCGAGGGCCAGGGCCACAAAGCCATCCCGATCCCGCAGGGGCACGCGGGCCCGGCCCACCACCAACACGGTGGGGTTGCTGGGGTTGCTGGCCTCCAGCCGCAGCTCGGTGCCGCTCTGGCGGAGTTGAAGCCGGTAGCGGCTGGCCAGATCCTGCTCCCCGACCCGCAGGGAATAGCCGTTGCTGTCCAGATAGCGGCTGCAGATCCCAGTGAAGTTGAAGCGGTTGAGGGCCGGGTCGACCAGGCCGTCAGGCCGTTGCTCCCAGCAGAGGGGCTGGGCCTGGATCTGCTCCAGCACCAGCAGATTCCAGTCGCTCGGACCCACGGGCCGCGCTAGCACGGCAAAGCGGCTGCGATCGAGGGGCCTGCTGTCGAACAGGCTGGCGGCGCCGGCCCAGGGGGTGAGCAGGGCCAGGCCGGCACCCGCCAGAGCCAGGTAAGTTCGACGCAGGGCCTGGTCCATGGCTGGGGCGAGCGCAACGGGCAGGTGTGTTCTCTAGCGAGCTTTTGGGAGTTGGCCAGTGGCGGCTGAGCCGGTGAGAGTGGTGGCTGCGGCCTGTGATGGGGCCTGCAGCGGCAATCCAGGGCCTGGGGGGTGGGGGGCCTTGCTGCGTTTTGAGGACGGCTCGGTGCATGAGCTGGGTGGGGCCGATCGCGCCACCACCAACAACCGCATGGAGCTGACGGCAGCCCTGGCCCTGCTGGAGGCCCTCAAGGAGCTGCCCCACGCCCCCGGGCTCGCGATCCGCACCGACAGCCGCTATCTGATCGATGGCTTCAGCAAGTGGATCCAGGGGTGGAAACGCAAGGGTTGGCGCACGGCCTCCGGCGGCGCGGTGCTCAACCGGGATCTGTGGGAGCAGCTCGACCAGGCCCGCTTGCCGGGGGTGGCGTTGGTGCATGTGAAGGGCCACAGCGGCGATCCCGACAACGACCGCTGCGATGCGATTGCCGTGGCCTTCTCCCGGGGGCTGATGCCGGCGATGGCTGCCGGCGAGGTGGTGGCCACCGCCCGGATCGAGGCCGATGTGCCGGCTCCAGCCCCGTTGCAGCAGCTGTTCAGCCGCCTCGAGCTGGCCGATCGGTTTGCCG
>JBIIQK010000182.1:0-4176 GCA_044342135.1 Cyanobium sp. | reverse complement strand
GGGGGTGGAGCGGATCCAGATCCTGGCCTGCGGCACCAGCCGCCATGCCGCCCAGGTGGGGGCCTATCTGCTGGAGCAGCTGGCGGGCATCTCCACAAGTGTCTTTTACGCCAGTGAGTTTCGCTATGCGCCGCCGCCGCTGTCGGCCCACACCCTGACGATCGGGGTGACCCAATCGGGGGAAACTGCTGACACCCTGGCGGCCCTGGCGATGGAGCAGGAGCGGCGCCAACTGGTGGCCGATCCGGCCTATGCGCCCCGCCTGCTCGGGATCACCAACCGGCCCGAAAGCTCCCTGGCGCGGATGGTGGATCACATCCTCGACATCGGTGCCGGCATCGAGGTGGGGGTGGCCGCCACCAAGACGTTCCTGGGCCAGCTGCTCGCCTTCTATGCCCTGGCCCTGGCCTTTGCCGAGCGGCGGGTGGGCCAGCGCCAGGGGGGCGGCAGCTCGGGCCGGAGCCGTGAGGAGCTCAAGGCCCTGGTGGCCCAACTGCGCCAGTTGCCCCAGCAGCTGGAAGCCCTGGTGGCCGACCACGACCAGCGCTGTGCGGCCCTGGCCCACCGCTTTGAGGGCACCCAGGATGTGATCTTCCTGGGGCGGGGCATCAACTTCCCGATTGCCCTGGAGGGAGCCCTCAAGCTCAAGGAGATCAGCTACATCCACGCCGAGGGTTACCCGGCCGGCGAGATGAAGCACGGCCCGATCGCCCTGCTCGACGCCAAGGTTCCGGTGGTGTCGATCGCGGTGCCCGGCACCGTGTTCGACAAGGTGCTCAGCAACGCCCAGGAGGCCAAGGCCCGCGATGCCCAGTTGATCGGTGTCTCCCCCGACTGCCCCGATGCGGAGCTGTTCGATGTGCTGCTGCCGGTGCCGGTGGTCGACGAGCTGCTTAGCCCGCTGCTCACGGTGATCCCGATGCAGCTGCTGAGCTATCACATCGCCGCCCACCGGGGCCTGGATGTGGATCAGCCCCGCAATCTGGCCAAGAGCGTCACGGTCGAGTAGGGGCGACGGCGTCGCTGCGGCCGTAGCGGTCCTCGAAGCGCACGATGTCGTCTTCGCCGAGGTAGGGGCCGCTCTGCACCTCGATCAGTTCCACCGGGATCTTGCCCGGGTTGGAGAGGCGGTGCTTGCAGCCCAGGGGGATGTAGGTGCTCTGGTTTTCGCCCACCAGCTCCTGGTGGCCGTCCTTGTCCACCACCGCCGTTCCCTGCACCACGATCCAGTGCTCGGCGCGGTGGTGGTGCATCTGCAGCGACAGGCTGGCGCCGGGGTTGACCACGATCCGCTTCACCTGCCAGCGCTGCCCCTCGGTGACGCCGTCGTAGGAGCCCCAGGGGCGGTAGATCTTGCGGTGGGCCTTGCTCTCCGGCGCGCCCTCCCGCTCCAGCAGGCCCACGATGGCTTTGACGTCCTGGGCCCGGTCGCGGTGGGCCACCAGCACCACGTCGTCCGTTTCCACCACCACCAGATCCTCCACGCCTAGCCCCACCACCAGGCGGTGTTCGCTGCGCAGGTAGCAGTTGCGGGCGTCCTCATGGATCACCCGGCCCCGCAGCACGTTGCCCTGGCCGTCCTGATCGGCCGTTTCCCACAGGGCACTCCAGCTGCCCACATCGCTCCAGCCCGCCTCCAGGGCCAGCACGGCGCCGCGGTCGGTGCGCTCCATCACCGCCACGTCGAGGGCCACATTGGGGCAGCTGGCAAAGGCTTCCCGCTCCAGCCGCAGGAAATCCAGATCGGCGCTGTCCTGCTCCAGGGCGGCCCGGCAGGCGCTCACCACCTCCGGGGCCAGCCGCTCCAGCTCCGCCAGGATGGCGCTGGCCTTGAACAGGAACATGCCGCTGTTCCAGGTGAAGCGGCCGGTCGCCAGAAATGCTTCGGCGGTGGCCCGATCCGGTTTTTCCACAAACCGGGCGATCGGCACCGGCGCGCTGGCAGTCGCCAGCGGTTGGGCGGCCTCGATGTAGCCGTAACCGGTCTCCGGGGCGGTCGGCACGATGCCGAAGGTCACCAGTTGGCCGGCTTCCGCCGCCGCTGCGCCAGTGCTCACGGTGGAGCGGAAGGCCGCCGCATCCCGGATCACATGGTCGGCGGCCAGCACCAGCAGCAGGGGATCATCGCCGTGGGTCGTGGCCTGCAGGGCCGCCACCGCTACCGCCGGGGCGGTGTTGCGGCCGATCGGCTCCAGCAGGATGGCGGCCGGCTCGACGCCGATCTGGCGCATCTGCTCGGCCACGATGAAGCGGTGGTCCTCGTTGCAGATCAACAGGGGTGGGGCCAGGCCCGGCAAGCCCTCCAGCCGCTGCTGGGTCTGCTGCAGCAGCGTCTCGTCCCCACTGCCGGCGAGGGCCCAGTACTGCTTGGGGTAGCTGGCCCGCGACAGCGGCCACAGCCGGGTGCCGGTGCCGCCGCACAGGATCACCGGAACGAGTGCGCTCTCTGCCATGGGCCTGGGTGGGTTGCCCCCATTCAAGGGCACCCCTTCCACGGGCAACAGGTCAGAGGTCCAGCAGCCCGGGTGGGGGGGTGATGCCGATCCAGCCCTCGGCCAGGTGCACCTCCGGCACGATCGCGGTCACGAACGGGATCAGGATCCGGCGCGGCCCGCTCGGGGTGTCCTGCTCCACCTCCAGCAGGTCATTGCCGGCATGCACCAGATCGCAGACCCGCCCGATCGGCTCTTGCGTCTCCAGCAGGCGCACTTCGGTGCCCACCAGGTCGAGCAGGTGAAATTCACCCCGGGCCAGCTTGGGGCGGTCGCTGGCGCGCACCAGCAGCTGTTCACCCACCAGGGCTTCGGCCGCCTCGCGGCTGTCAACGCCGGCCAGCCGCACCACAAACAGCTCCTTGCCGGGCAGTTGCCGGCCCCCGCGCAGGTCCACCACCCGCGGGGTGTCATCCCGCCGCTGCAGCCAGCGGTTGCCAGCCCGGGTGAAGCGCTCGGGGAAATCGCTCAGGGGCAGGATCCGCAGTTCCCCCTTCAGTCCCTGGGCCGCCACCACCTTGCCCACCACGAGCAGGTCTTCCGGTGGCCCATCGGTCGGTGTTGGATCAGCCATGGCCGGCTCACTCCCGCGTCCCCCGATAATGGCGCCACGCCTCGCTGCAACCATGGCCGACCTGCCAATCCTGCCGGGCTCCACCGTGGTGGTGAGAGACGGCCGCTCCATTTACAACGGCTACCGCGGCTTTGTGCAGCGGATCAGCGGCCAGCAGGCCGCGGTGCTGTTCGAGGGCGGCAACTGGGACAAGCTCGTGACCATGCCGCTCAGGACCCTGGAGCAGGTCTGACGGTGGCCAGGGCGGCCCGAGCCGCCTCCTGCTCCGCACTGCGCCGGGAAGGACCCCAGCCGATGGAGCTGGCGTGGCCGCTGATCTTCACCGCGCAGCGGAAGCGGCGCGGGTCGGCATGGACCCGGCTGCACTCCTGGCAGCTGTAGCTGGGCAAGCCCAGGCCCTGGCTCTGGCTCCATTCCTGCAGGGCCGACTTCCAGTTGTGCCGGTCCGGATCGGCCAACAGCTCGGCGCTGCTGCGCTGCCAGTGGGGGGTGAGCCACTGGTGCACGGGCTCCAGGCCCCCCGCGCCGGCGCCCCATGCCTCATACAGGCCGCCCAGCAGGGCCTCACAGCATTCGGCCCGCACGGTGGCCCGCCCCGCCCGGTCGCCGCTGGCCATCGGCCCCAAGTGCAGCAGGGCTTCGATGCCGCAGCGCTCGCCCAGTTCTGCCAGCCAGCGGTCGCTCACCAGCTGGGCCCGCAGGGCCGAGCAGCGCCCCACGCTGAGGTCGGGGTGGTGCCGCTGCAGGAATTCGGCGGCCGCCAGGCGCAGCACGGCATCGCCGAGGAACTCCAGCCGCTCGTGGTTGACGGCCCGCCCCGCGGACGTGTGGGTGAGGGCTTCCTCGATCGGGGCCAGATCGCGGTCGCCGGGCTCCAGGTTCAGGGACCGGAGGAAGGCAACCAACTGCTGGTGGCGTTCGGGCCGCATGGCGGGCTGGTGAAAAGGGTGAAAGCAGGACGTAAGCCGGGTTCTGTTCTCCCGCCGCAAACCCGAGGGCCAGTGGCGGGGGGTGATCATCTGTCTGGGACCGCCGTTACCGACGGCCTCGAGCGGCGCACTTGAAGCGGGACGGGTGTCATGGCCAACCGTTGTCCCTGGGCCTTGCTCC
>JBIIQK010000181.1:0-4185 GCA_044342135.1 Cyanobium sp. | reverse complement strand
CTGCTGGGCCCCTTGAGCTGCCCGGGCGGTGCCGAAGGTTGCGACAAGGTGCTCAACAGCGCCTGGGGCAGTCTGTTCGGGCAGCCCCTGTCGCTGTTCGGCTGGTTGGCCTACGCCGTGGTGCTGTTGCTGGCGGTGCTGCCGCTGGTGTTGCGGGGGGATTCGCGGACAGCCCTCGCCCAGCGCAGCTGGTGGGGCCTGTTGCTGATCAGCACGGGTATGGCGGTCTTCAGCCTCCTGTTGATGGGGCTGATGGTCGTGAAGATCCAGGCGTTCTGCTTCTTCTGTGTGCTCTCCGCGTCCCTGAGCCTGGGGCTGTTCGTGCTCAGCCTGGTGGGGGGGGAGTGGGACGACCGGGGTCAGGTGCTGTTCCGCGCTGTGATTGTTGCCCTGGTGGTGGCGATGCTCGGCCTGGGCTGGGCGGCGTCGGTGGACCGTCCCGTAGCGGCCTCCGGTCGGGGGGTGCCCCCCGCGGTTGCTGCCATCAGCAGCCCGCAGGCGGTGGCCCTGGCTGACCATCTCACCCGCACTGGAGCGGTGATGTACACGGCCTATTGGTGCCCCCATTGCCACGAGCAGAAGGAGTTGTTCGGCAAGGCGGCCACTGCGCAACTCACCCTGGTGGAATGCGCTGCCGATGGGCGCAACAGCCAGAAAGCCCTCTGTGACAGCAAGAAGATCGAGGGTTTCCCCACCTGGGAGATCAATGGAAAACTGGATTCCGGGGTGAAATCCCTGGCTGAACTGGCCCAGCTCTCGGGTTACACGGGCCCCCTGCCCTGATCCTTCCCCTTAAACGAGCACCCTTGCGGTGGATGGCGGTTGATCCCGCCGTTGATCGGTGTGCCGTTGCCAGAACGGCTGGGCCCCAGGGGCGTCGGTGCGGTGATGCCCCCCACGGCTTTCCTGACGGAAAAGGGCAGCCTCCATCAGCAGGCTGGCCAGCACCAGGCGCTGGTGCCATTCCTGCAGCCGCTTGAGTCCAGTCACGGCGGCAGCTGGCAGGCGTAGCGATGGCCCCGGTTGCAGCAGTTGGAGCCGTTGCCATGCCGGGCTGGCCTCCAGCTCCTGCCGCTCGCGCCTCACCTGTTGCAGGGCAGGTGCCAGGGCATGGGGGCTGCGTTCCACCCCCGCCACCTGCCAGCAGAGCTCCCGCAGGGCACTGATCCTGGCTTCCATCCAGGCCGGGTTTGGCAGCTCCAGGTTTTCGAGCACCGGGGGGTCGGGCGTCGGGCAGGGCAGGCCTGGAGCTGGCTCCGCGGTGAGGCGGATCTCCCGGAGCTGGCGGGCAAACACCAGACACTCCATCAGGGAATTGCTGGCCAACCGGTTCGCTCCATGCACACCGGTGCAGGCCACCTCGCCCACGGCGTAGAGGCCCGGCAGGCTGGTGGCGGCCTCCAGATCGGTCCACACGCCGCCCATCCAGTAGTGGGCTGCGGGAGCTACCGGGATCGGGGCGCTGGTGGGTTCCAGGCCCAGGTCGCGGCAACGGCCCAGAATCGTCGGGAATTGCTGCTCGAGCCGGGCCACGCCCACGGGACGCAGGTCCAACCAGAGATGGTCGACGCCGAGGCTCGCCATCCGGCGGGCCAGGGCACGGCTGACCGCGTCCCGGGGGGCCAGATCGCCTCCGGGCAGGCCGGCCACGGGGCTGGCCCCCTCGTTGTCCACCAGCCGGGCCCCTTCGCCGCGCACCGCCTCGGAAATCAGGAAATGGGGAGCCCCCGGCAGCATCAGGGCCGTGGGATGGAACTGCACGAATTCCAGATCCCGCACCACCGCACCGGCCTGCCAGGCCATCACCACGCCGTCGCCGCTGGCGAGGTTGGGATTGGTGGTGTGGGCAAACAGGTGGCCGCCGCCCCCGGTGGCCAGCACCACGGCCCGGGCCCCCAGCCAGCGGATGCGGTCGCCGTCGAGCACCTGCAGCCCGATGCAGCGACCGTTGTCCACCCAGAGCTGGAGGGCCAGAACCCCCTTGCGCTGCTCCAGCTGGGGACGTCGCTGCACTTCCCGTTCCAGGGCATCGACTAGGGCACCCCCGGTGCGGTCCTGGGCATGGAGCACCCGTCGGTGGCTGTGGGCGGCTTCCAGGGTGGTGCTGAGGTTGTCGCCATCCCGGTCGAAGGCCATGCCCAGCTGGAGCAGGCGCTCCACGCACACCGGGGCCTCATGCACCAGCCGTTCCACGGCCGCCCTGTCGCAGAGTCCAGCGCCGGCCCGCAGGGTGTCGATGATGTGGCTGGTGAAGCTGTCGTTGGGACGGGTGACCGCTGCGATGCCTCCCTGGGCCCAGCGACTGGCGGATCGGGGATCGCTGCGGGTGTCTCCGGGTGGATCCTGATCCTTGCTGAGCAGCAGCACCCGCAGATGGGGAGGCAGTTCGAGGCAGGCCATCAGGCCCGCGGCCCCGCTGCCGACCACCACCACATCCCAGGACTGCTCTGCCATGCGGCTGAAGGCATCCGGCAAGGGCCGGCACTAAAAAAGCCGCCGGAAGGCCCCGACGGCTTTCAAGGTGAACGGAAGTTTAAAACTCAGCGGTACTGGCCGTCGTTGATGCGGTCGTCACCCTCGTTGAGGGCGATGGAAGCGGCCGTGACGGTGAAGTTGTCTTTGTATTTGTTGAAGAGCTCCTTCTGGCGTTCGGTCAGATCGAGGCTCAGCACGTCGTCGACGCTGTTGTAGGGGCCACCGAGCACGATCTTGCCGGCGAGCGTCGGATACATGCCTGGGTAGGACTGAAAACGGCGGACGGAGCAGTTGTTGAGATCCACCTTGCCGGCGCGCTCGGCGATTTTGTCGTCGGCCAGATTGCGCAGGTCTGCGGCCTGGGCGGCAGGGGGGATCAGCAGTGTGAACAGCAGGCCGGCCAGCACCACCCCACTCATCAGCCAGGCAACCAGCCGTTTCATCACGACACTCCGTTGAACTACGGGACGGGAGGCGGCCGGGGCCACCGGAAGCCCAACGTTACAGAGGAGGGATGGAATCCTTCCCTTCAGGCTGGGAGCCTTTTGCAGATCTTCAGATGGGATGGGATTAGATCAGGCCACTCAGGCCTGGAGCTAGCAGGGCTGCCAGGAGGAAGAGGGCATCCACCGCCAGGGTTGTGGCCAGGGCTGCACTGCTGACGCGCCCAACCTCCCCGCGTTGCCAAAGCCAGCGGCAGGTCTGGAGCAGCACTGCTGCGCAGCCGATCACCAGAAGCAAGGGCAGCGGTGAGAACACCTGAAGGGCGGCGGTTTGGAGCAGCAGTGGCGCGTCCGCCGGGCTGGCACCCAACACCTGGGGCCAGTAGGCCATGACGCCGCTCGCGGCCATGGCGGCGTCGGTGGCGGCTGTGCCCAGAAGAGATCCCAGGTAAAAGCCACAGGCCAATTTCCACGGTCCCCGCAGGCCGGCGAGGGCCAAGGGCAGCACGAAGGCTTCGATGGGCAGGTGCCAGATCGGGTGAAGCCTGCACCAGCCCCAGAAGATGCAGCCAGCCAGCCAGCTGCCGCTGAAGCCCACCAGCAGTTGGCCCGCCCGGCTCAGCCTGGGATTGGGGTGTCGGCCCAACAGCAGGGCCAGGGCCAGCAGCGGGACCGTGAAGACGGCTGCGCTGAAGGGCGCCAGCCGGACCCAGGGGGCCTGGAGAAACACCGGCAACGTCACCAGCAGCCCGCTGATCAAGCTGAGACCGGGGTTCCTCAGGCCGGCAATGGGCAGCCAGCCTGGCTGCTCAGCCACCGTCGTACTGGTGGCCAGGGACCCAAGCGTCGCCGGGAGAAGTGCGCTGGGACGGGCCCCGACCACCAAGGGATGTGAAGAAAGTTGTCCAACCTTAAGGGGTCGAACGGGGGAGTCCGGCCATAGGGTCGCTTCAATCTCTCTCCGTTGTGATGGCCCCCTTTGCCGCCGTACCGGTTCTGCCCGCTGCGGACGTGGGTTTCTGGGAAGCCTGTTTCCGCTCCCTGGTGTTGGGTGTGGTGCAGGGATTGACCGAATTCCTGCCCATCAGCAGCACGGCCCACCTCAAGGTGGTGCCCGTTCTTCTGGGCTGGGGAGATCCCGGCGTGGCGGTCACGGCCGTGATCCAGCTGGGCAGCATCGCGGCGGTGCTGGCCTATTTCCGTGCTGACCTGGCTGAGGTGCTGCGGGGGGTCGCGAGGGCCTTTCGCCATGGCCAGTGGAACGACC
>JBIIQK010000011.1:0-14147 GCA_044342135.1 Cyanobium sp. | reverse complement strand
CGACCCTGCAGGGCCGCAGCCAGGAGCTGCGCCCCCTGATTGCCGACCATCTCGCCGGCCTGGATGCCACCGGCGATGACTGGGCCGCCGGGTTCCTGATCCAGTTGCTGCTGGAGGAAGGCGATGGCCTGCGAGCCGATTTTCTGAGCCGCTACCCCGACGGCTGGCTGGCCACCGTTTCCGCCTGCGGCCTCGACTACGCCCCGCTGCAACGGGCCCTGATGGCCCAGCAGTTTGAGGAGGCCGATCGCCTCACCAGTGCCCTGCTGCGGGAGTTGGCCGGAGCTGATGCCGTGCGGCGGGGCTACGTCTATTACAGCGAGGTGCCGCCCATGCCCTCCGCCGACCTCGACAGCCTGGATCGGCTCTGGGTTTGCTTTTCCAGGGGCCGGTTCGGCTTTTCCGTGCAGGGAACGCTGCTGGCCAGTTGCAACGGACGCTGGGACATGCTTTGGCCCAAGTTGGGCTGGAAGGATGGCGGTCTGTGGACCCGCTATCCAGGCTCCTTCCAGTGGTCGATTGATGCACCGGAGGGCCATATGCCGTTGGTGAACCAGTTGCGGGGCGTGCGGCTGATGGATGCCCTGCTCCGCCACCCGGCACTGCAACAGCGCATCAAGGCCTGAGTCAGGGTGCCGGCAACGGCGTAGGGTCAAACCGGACCCTGCGGATTCCGGCCGAATGGCGCTGCGCTGGTCGGATTTCATCACCCCCTCCACCCTGCAGCTGGCACCGCTGCTGGAGTTGCTGATTGAGCCGGTGCGCTGTCTGCAGCTTCAGGGCCAGGTGCAGCTCGGCCTCCAGGAAGCCCTGGTAAATGCCGTGCGCCATGGCAACGCCTGCGATCCATCCAAGTGCCTGCGGGTGCGCCGGATCGAAACACCCCGCTGGCTGGTGTGGCAGGTGCAGGACGAAGGGCCTGGGCTACCGGCCGAGTCGCGCACCACATCGCTACCCGAGCAGCTCGATGCCGCCAGTGGCCGGGGCCTGTTTCTGATCCACCACTGCTTCGATGACGTGCGCTGGAGCAACCGGGGCAACCGGCTGCAACTGGCGGTCAGCCGTCAGCGGGCCGAGCTGTTGTCGCCGGCCGGTGGCTGGGGCAACCGGGGTCGCTGACCTCCGCCTTGAGCCAGCTCAGGCCATGTTCCACCAGGGCGATCGCCTCCTGGCGGGCTGGACTGGGTTGGGGTGCACCGGGGTCGTCACCACTGAGCAACAGCACCAGTGCCGCAGCCAGCTGTTCGGCGCCGCGCCGGGAGCGCTGGGCCTTGAGGGCGTGCCAGTCGCGATCGCTGATGGCCAACAGGCGCTGCAGGGCCACGGCCTGCTCCAGGGAGCTCTCCGGCCAGCGGCGTGGGGGCTGGGCCAGGGGCTTGGACACTGGACGTTTGGCTGAGGAAGGCTCCATCCTGATGCCACACCCCTGACGCTGTGAGCGGGCCATGCCGCTGAGACCCCTCGGCCACCATTCGGTGCGACAGCCCATTCGGTTGCTGCATCTGCTGGACGGCCTGCTCACCCAGGCCTCCCTCACCGCCAACAGCTCGGGGGTGACCCAGCGGCGGCAACGGCAGCGCCTCGCCCTGACCCAACGGCTGCTCGATCCCCTGCCCGCCGAGCTGGCCCCACCCCATCGCCAGGACGTGCACTTCTGGCGCGGGCTGCGCTGGGCCACCGCTGGCCTGCTGCTGGCCTGGCTGTTGAGGCGCTAGCGGGGTTTGCGCGCCGTCCAGACCCGGGTCATGAAATGGGTTTCGGCGGTGATCCCCTCAAACCCGCACCGGCGCAGACGCCCCTCAAGGTCGTCGCTGATGTAGTCGCGGTAGTAGGGCTCGTGGAACACCCGCCGGAAGTTCTCCATCACGGCGCTGAACTGGGGTGAATCGGCGAGCTGCACCGAGTCGGCCAGCACCACGACCCCACCGGGTTCGAGCACCCGGAAGGCTTCCTGCAACACGTTCTGCCGGGCCTCACCGGGCAGCTCGTGGAACAGGAAAACGCAGGTGAGCCCCTGGAATGTCCCCTCGGCGAAGGGCATGCTCTCCGCGTTCCCCTGCACCAGCTGGGGCAGTTCCCCCGGCAACTGGCTCAGCCACCTGTTGGCCTGGCGGAGGTAGGCACTGGAGAGATCCAGGCCAAACAGTTGGGCCTTGGGCAGGGCGCCGCGGATCTGGCGCAGACTCCGGCCGGTGCCGGTGGCCACATCCAGCACCCGCACCTGGCCCGCGGGACGGTCCGAGAAGGCGCGAATCCCCCGCAGAAGGGGGGCCAGCAGCCGGCGCCGCATCGGATCGGCCGTGCCGTTGAACAGGATTTCCACCTGCAGGTCGTAGAGGGCAGCGGAGTGGTCGCTCAGGTACCCGTCGGTCTGGTGATGGAAATTTTGGAGGTAGTAGTCGGGAAAGGCCTCCGGATCGATGCTGCGCGGCAGGTCGCGCACATTCCGCTCCTTGCGCCGACTCCAGGTGCCTGGCATATCCAGCCAGACCAGCGGGTAGCGGCTGGCCCAGTCGAGCCAGGGGGCATCGAACAGCAGGGACGGCGGATAGAGCCCCTGCTCGGCCTCCCGCCAGTCCCGTTCATGCAAGGCATCCATGGCCTGCTTCAGCTGGCCCAGGAGTTCCGGTGGCAAGGGCACCGTCTTCGGGGTGCCTTCGGGTGCCAGCAGACCCATCAACCGGGTGCTGACTTCCTTGTGGGTGACCCCCAGCAACGCCTTTCCCTGCTGCAGGGTCTGGTAGGCCAGCTTGGTGAGCTGATCGGGCATGGCTAACGGTCGCGTTCCCCTATTTCAACGGATCCCAGGGCCCCACCGCGTCGCTGAAGACCTGTGAAGCCTTGGTTATTTCGTAGCAACGGCTACAGAAATGGCCCCAGACTGGCTGCAGAGGCCCAGGAGATCCCATGACCCGCATTCAGTCCCAAGCCGCGGCGACGGTTCAGCCCGGAGTGCCCGACCCGGAATTCCAGACCTGGAGCCACCAGCACGCTCGCGAGAATCGCCGGCACGCCGCTGATCTGGCCCAGATCACCCATCACCACGATCTCAACCCCGCCGGAGACGCGGTGCACCAGCTCCAGGCCTGGGCTGTGCGGCAGGCACGGGAAAAGCACCTGCATGACAGTGCCATCGCCCAGATCCGCAGACCATAAAAAAACCCTGGCCGTAGCCAGGGTTGGGAAGACAGGGCCTGGTCCTGTGAAACAGGTCCTCGAGATCATGCGTCGTAGTACATCACGAACTCGTGGGGGTGGGGCCGCTGGCGCAGTTGCTGCACCTCCTCGTACTTGAGGGCAATCCAGTTGTTGATGAAGTCTTCGGTGAAGACGCCACCGGCGAGCAGGTAGTCCTTGTCGGCATCGAGGGCCTCCAGGGCGCCGTTGAGGGAGGCGGGCACCGTGGAGATCTTGGCCAGCTCTTCGGCGGAGAGCTCGAACAGATCCACGTCGGTGCCATCGCCCGGATCGATCTGGTTCTTGATGCCGTCGATGCCGGCCATCAACATGGCGGCAAAGCCCAGATAGGGGTTGGACAGGGCGTCGCCGGAGCGGAACTCCAGACGCTTGGCCTTGGGGCTGGGGCCGGTGAGCGGGATGCGCACGGCGGCGGAGCGGTTGCCCTGGGAGTACACCAGGTTCACGGGAGCCTCAAAGCCGGGCACCAGGCGCTTGTAGCTGTTGGTGGTGGGGTTGGTGAAGGCCAGGAAGCTGGGAGCGTGCTTCAGCAGGCCACCGATGTACCAGCGGGCGGTCTGGGACAGGTTGGCGTAGGTCCCTTCGCCGAAGAACAGGGGGTTGCCACCCTTCCAGAGGCTCTGGTGCACGTGCATGCCGCTGCCGTTGTCGGCAAACACGGGTTTGGGCATGAAGGTGGCCGTTTTGCCGTACTTCCGGGCGACGTTGCGCACCACGTACTTGTAGATCATCACGTTGTCGGCCGCGCTGATCAGCTCGGCAAACTTGATCCCCAGCTCATGCTGGGCCGTGGCGACTTCGTGGTGCTGCTTCTCGATCGGCACGCCCAGGCTGCCCATGGTGAGCAGCATCTCGGTGCGCATGTCCTGGAGGGTGTCGTTCGGGGCGACCGGGAAATACCCCTCCTTCAGCTGAATCTTGTAGGCCAAGTTGCCGCCTTCCTCGAGGCGGGCAGTGTTCCAGGGGGCTTCGATCGAGTCGACGCTGTAGAAGCTGCTGCCACTGCCGGAGGTGTAGCGCACATCGTCGAACACGAAAAACTCCGGCTCGGGCCCGAAGTAAGCCGTGTCAGCGATGCCGGTGGAGCCGAGATAGTTGAGGGCCTTCTGGGCCAGGGCCCGGGGGCAGCGGGCGTAGGGCTGGCCGCTGCGGGGCTCCTGAATCGAGCAGATCAGGCTCAGGGTTTTGTGGCTGTAAAACGGATCGATCCAGGCGGTGTTCGGATCCGGCACCATGGCCATGTCCGATTCGTTGATGGCCTTCCAACCACGGATTGAGGAGCCGTCAAACGCCACGCCATCGGTGAAGGCGGCTTCGTCGATCAGATCGTTGCAGACGGTGAGGTGCTGCCACTTGCCATGGAGATCAACGAACTTGAGGTCGATCAGCTCAATGCCTTCGTCTTTGATCTGACGAAGGACGTCCTGGGCTGTTTTGGCCATGACGAACAGAGGGGTGGGTGCCGGCCGGAATGCGGCGTGGCGGGACGGTACGGATCGCCCGGGCGCCACTGTGTAGCGCTTGCTACCAATCCTCCGGTGCTGCTTGCGTAACCGTTTCTGTCACTTTGCCCAGAACGCACCCCTGGCCTGGGATCTGGCCAAATCTGAGTGCTAGCTTCCGCTGCAGGTGCGTCGATTCCATTCCGCCATGCGCGATGCCATCACCGGTCTGATTGGCCGCTACGACCAACTGGGCCGCTATCTGGACCGGGATGCCATCGACCGGATCTCTGCTTACTACTCCGAAGCAGAAGTGCGTCTGGCGGCGGTGGAGCTGATCAACCGCGAGGCTGCGGCGATCGTGCGGGAAGCGGCCCAGCGCCTTTGGCTCGCCGATCCTGAACTGATCCTCCCCGGCGGCAACGCCTACACAACCCGGCGTCTGTCCGCCTGCCTGCGGGATATGGATTACTTCCTGCGCTACGTCAGCTATGCCCTGATCGCTGACGACGCCACCATCCTCAATGAGCGGGTCCTGAACGGACTCGACGACACCTACAAGAGCCTCGGGGTTCCCACGGGTCCCACGGTGCGCAGCATTGCCCTGCTGGCCGATGTGGTGTGCGAAATGCTGCTGGATGCCGGCGTCACGGCCACCGCCGTTGTGCGGGTGCCCTTCGAGCATCTCTGCCGTGGTCTGGGTGCCACCAACGTGCGCGCTCGTTAAGGCGTTCTGGTCGCTGCTTAGGCTCGAATCAGATTGAATGTCCCTCCAGGCTTTGGCTTCTCTCCCCGTGCTGCCCCCCGTCAATTCCGCCCATCGCCGCACGCTGGGTCCGATCGCCACCCCTGACCGTCTGCTGCTGGGGCCAGGCCCCTCCAACGCCCATCCGACGGTGCTGCAGGCCCTCGCCCGTACCCCGATCGGTCACCTGGATCCGCTCTACGTGGAGCTCATGGGGGAGGTTCAGGAGCTGCTCCGCTACGCCTGGCAGACCGACAACCGCCTCACCATTCCGATGAGCGGCACGGGCAGCGCCGCCATGGAAGCCACCCTGGCCAACACCATCGAGCCCGGCGACACCGTGTTGGTGGCGGTGAAGGGCTATTTCGGCCTGCGGCTGGCTGACATGGCCGGCCGCTATCGGGCCAATGTCGTGACGATTGAGAAGCCCTGGGGCGAAGCCTTCAGCCTGGCCGATCTGGAGGAGGCCGTGGCCACCCATCGGCCCAAGATCCTGGCGATCGTCCATGCCGAAACCTCCACCGGCATCTGCCAACCCATGGAGGGCATCGGCGACCTCTGCCGACAGAACGACTGTCTGCTGCTGCTCGATACGGTCACCTCCCTGGGCGCGGTGCCCCTCTACCTCGATGCCTGGAAGGTCGATCTGGCGTACAGCTGCAGCCAGAAAGGGCTGAGCTGCCCTCCGGGTCTGGGCCCATTCACCATGGGACCCCGCGCCGAGGCAAAAATGATGGCGCGCCAGGGCAAGGTGCCCAACTGGTACCTCGATGTGACCCTGCTGAACCAGTACTGGGGCAGTGATCGGGTCTACCACCACACCGCGCCGGTGAACATGAATTTCGGCATGCGCGAAGCCCTGCGCCTGCTGGCTGAGGAGGGTCTGGACGAGGCCTGGGCTCGCCACCGTCGCAATGCTGAGCGCCTCTGGGCCGGCCTGGAGCGCCTGGGCCTGGAGCTCCACGCCCCTGAACATCTGCGGCTGCCCACCCTCACCACGGTTCGCATTCCGGAAGGGGTGGATGGCAAGGCCTTCAGCCTGCATCTGCTCAACAAACACGGCATCGAAGTGGGTGGTGGCCTCGGCGCCCTGGCCGGCAAGGTGTGGCGGATCGGCCTGATGGGTTACAACAGCCAGCCTGAAAACGTGGATCGTCTGCTCAATCTGTTCGAGAGCGAACTCCCGGCCTTTCGGCCTGCTGCGGCACCTGCTGCCGTCGCCGTCTGAACCAGGCCGCCAACTGCTGCCCGGCTGCCTCCCCCATCACCCCGCCCATCACTTGCATGTGGTGATGGGCACTGGCGTCGGTGGCGAGGTTGAGACAACTGCCGAGGGCTCCGCGTTTCGGATCGGAGGCTCCGTACACCACTGTGCCCATCCGCGCCTGCACCAGGGCTCCCGCGCACATGGGGCAGGGCTCCAGGCTCACCACCAGGGTGCAGCCATTCAGGCGCCAGTCGCCCCGTAGGCGAGCGGCCTGGCTGAGGGCCACGATCTCCGCATGCCCGAGGGGATCGGCAGCGGCTTCACGCCGGTTGCTACCCCAGCCGATGCAGCGGCCCTCCTCATCCAACACAACGGCAGCCACGGGGATCTCCCCCCTGGCTCCAGCCCTTTCACCCTGCCGCAGCAGACGGTCCATCCACTGCTCATGGCGGTTGGGCCGGAGCGCGGGGGCCGGATCGGGGAATGGGTGGGACTCCAACGCCAGGGGACCTGTGGCGACACCTCCCTTGTAGCCCACCCCCGCAGGTGAGAATGGCTGGATCTGATCGTTCGTCGTTGGCAAGCGCGCCACCTGCCCCGCGGGCGAGCCAGCCCCTGCCCTTTGCCAGCCCGGAGCAGCTGGATCCGGTTCTGCAGGATTTTCTGGAGCAGGCCTCCCGCCAGCTCTGTCGATGGCTGGGTACGGCTGTACAGCGCTCCCCCCTGCCTGGCCTCAGCATGCTGCCGGCGGTCGAACCCCAGCTGCAGGGGCTGGCTCCCGAAGCCTTGTTGGCGGACCTGCAGGTGGTGATGGATGGGGCCTACAACCCCAATCACCCCGGCGCCCTGGCCCACCTGGATCCTCCCCCCGTCGGGGCCTCCCTGGCGGCGGATCTGATCTGTGCAGGCCTCAACAACAACCTGCTGGCCGAAGAGCTCTCCCCCAGCCTCACGCGCCTAGAGCGCAGTCTCACCGCCTGGTTGGCGGAGCGCCTGGGACTCCCCCTCGGCAGTGGCGGTGTGGCCGCGAGTGGTGGCACCCTGTCCAATCTGATGGCCCTGGTCACCGCGCGGCGGAACCGGGGACTGGCCACGGCCAGCGATGCGGTGGTGGTCGCCAGCGCGGATGCCCATGTCTCCCTGGCCAAGGCCTTGGCGGTGATGGGCTTGCCGCCTGAGGCCCTGCGGCTGATTGCGGTGGACGCAGATGGCCGCCTCGAGGTCCCGGCCCTGGAGGACGCGTTGGCCAGTCTGGAACGCAGTGGACGTCCCGTGATCGCCGTCGTCGCGACGGCCGGCACCACCGTGCGTGGCGCTGTGGATCCCCTGGAGGGAATGGCCCAGATCTGTCGCCGACGCGGCCTGTGGCTGCACGTGGATGGGGCGATCGGAGCCGTGTTCGGGCTGATCGAGGCGCATCGCTCCCGCGTGGCTGGCCTCGAACTGGCCGATTCGATCACGGTCAACCCCCAGAAACTGCTGGGCATCACCAAGACCTCCTCGCTGTTGCTGCTGGCCAAGCCCCAGGCCCTTGCCGACGCCTTCCATACGGGCCTGCCCTACATGGAGCCCAGTTGGGGCGGGGGCCACGGAGGGGAGAGCGGCCTGCAGGGCACCCGGCCGGCTGAGATCCTCAAGTTGTGGTTAGGTCTGCGACAGCTGGGGCTGGACGGGATCGAAGCCGTGCTGGATGGGGCCATTGCGCGCCGCCGCCAGCTGCGTGGCCTGCTGGCCACCCAGGATCGCCTGCAGCTCCGCAGTGGCGCCTTTCATCTGCTGGCCTTCACTCCCGCCGGCTTGGACGCTGCAGGCGCGGAGGCCTGGAGCCAGAACACCCGCCAGCTGCTGTTGCAGCAGCAGCTGATGCTGTCTCGCCCCCACTACGCCGGCCGCCACCACCTCAAGGCCGTGCTGGGCAACCCCCATACCCGCAGTTGTCACCTGGACACCTTGGCTGGCGTGGTCCAGTCCAGCCTGGAGCAGTTGCCATGAGCGATCCCCTGCCCCACTCCCCATCCCCCCGGGGCCGCTGGGTGGCGATCATCACGGGGGCCATCTCGATCCTGATCGGAGTGCTCTATCTGGCCCTGATCGTGGTGCTCGACAGCCGCGGCCCGCTGCAGCCCCCCCCTCCAGAGGCCCTCAGCGACGCTCCGGCCGGGGCGCCAGACGCGCTTGCTTGGCCTGCAGCGGTTCCACCACCCGCCTGAAGGCCGCTTCCAGAAATCGGTTCAGGGCCCCCTCGCGGCGGTTGAGGTCGTACTGCTGTTGCACCACCTCCTGAACCCCCCCATCTCCCCAGTCCTGGTCGCGCTGGAAGTAGGTGAGAAAGCTGAGCCCTGCCACCCGCGTCAGCCAGGCGGCGCTGACCGCCTGAATCGCTCGGCTCAGCACCAGGGCGGGCACGTTGAGGCTCAGGGCGGCCGTCAGCAGCCCCACCCCCCCTTTCACCAGGCCCAGGCCGGCCATGGTCCGCCCCACGGAGACGGCGAGGTCCTGGGCGCTCTGGCGACTCAGCGTGATGCCATAGACCCGGGCGATCTCCACCACCATCTGGGCATTGACGGCGGCCGCACCCAGCAGGTCCAGTCCCGGCAGGGGCGTGACCGCGAGCACACCGGCTCCAATCCACATGTAGCGATCGACGATTGCTTCCCCATCGCTGCGCCGCTGGCGCGCCAGCAGGGAGCGGCTGGCTTCACTCAGTTGGCGGCATTGCAGCAGCAGGTTGTCGGCAATCAACTCCTCGCCGTCGGCATGCAGCACGGCGGCAATGCGCCGCAACAGGGCCTGCACCTCGGCAGGGGGCTGCAGGGGCCTGCCTCCGGGCATGGGCACACTCTGGGGGGCGGCACTGGCGGGAATCACATCCTCGGCAGCAATCCGACCGCGGGTGCGTTGTCGCAGCAAGTCGAGGAGCCGGGATTCCTCCTGCTCGCCCCGCAGATCGCATTTGTTGAGCACCAGGATCAGGCGTTTGCCCAGGCCCGCGAGGGCTTCAAACACCTCCATTTCGGCGGCCCGCAGGTCACCATCCACCACCAGCAGCAGCAGGTCGGCCTTGCCCGCCTGGTCGCGGGCCAGGCGCTCGCGCTGTAGGCCGGCAGCTCCGGCTTCGAGGATCCCGGGGGTATCCACCAGCCACACGGCCCGTTGGAGCCCCCGCAATCTGAGCCGATAGCGCTGGGTTTCGCTGGTGGACCCCATGGCCGCGCCCACCTCCCCCACCAGCTCCTGCAGCAGGGCCCGGATCAGGGAGGTCTTGCCGGCCGACCCCGTGCCGAACAGCACGATCACCAGATCTCCCCGCTCCAGTTCGGCGGCCATCCGCTGGCGTTCGAGGCGGAGGGCCTCCCGCTCCACCGCATCTCTCACCCGGTCGAGGGTCTGGTCGATGGCGGCCAGGTTCTGGGCGGCGGCCTCACGTCGATTGCCTGGCGGAGGCAGGCTGGCCCCGTTGCTCTGCCGTTTCTTGGCGCCGAGGCTGCCCTGGAGCCAGGGCCAGGCGAGCTGGACCAGCAGCACCACCAGTCCGGCAAAGACCAGGAAGAAAATCGGCTGCACGATCCAGGCGGGCAGCACCCAGCTCAACTGGAAATACAGCGTGTTGATGGCCTGCAGCACCAGCCCAACAACGATCAGGGCCACCAGGGCCAGCCCGGCAATCAGCCACAGACGGGTGCGGGTGTTCACGGAGGGGCTGTCACGGCAAGGGGGATCCCATCACGGGCGGCTTGCGCGGATGATCTCGCCCCAGAGGCCGGCGGCAAGGGCGCTGCTGGCACGGGTGGGGCTGTTGTCGTCATTGCCCAGCCAGATGCCGATCACCCAGTGCCGCTGGGGCTCGTACCCGATGAAGAGCAGGTCTCGGCTGTCGTTGGTGGTGCCGGTCTTGCCGCCCTCCTGGCCGCCGACGCTGGCCATCTGGCCCGTGCCCCGCTGCACCACCGCCCGCAGCAGCTGTTGCATGGCCCGGGCGGTAGCCACGGAGGTCACCCGGCGGCCGGGCTGGGCCAGGCTTGTGCGGCGACAGGAGGCTGAAGAGCCCGTGCAGGCCTCCCCATCGGTCAGGCGGCGGATCGTCGTGGGCGGGTGCCAGGTGCCGTCGTTGGCAATGGCTGCGTAGGCCGCCGTGAGCTCCAGCAGGGTGAGTTCGCTCTGGCCGAGCGCCAGGCCGGGCACGGCCGCCAGGGGGCTGGTGATGCCCAGGTCCCGGGCCTTCAGCACCAAGCCGTCGAGCCCGAGTTGCTGGGCCAGGCGGAGGGCGGCGGTGTTGCTGCTGGTGGCAAAGGCACTGACCAGGCTCAGGGACCCCTGACAGCCGCTGGCAAAACTCTGACCCCGCCAGCGCAGGGGCGCACAGCTGATCGGATCGCCGGGCCGGCGACCCCGTTCCAGGGCCACCAGGTAGGGAATCAACTTAAAAGTGCTGCCGGGCTGGCGCAGGGCCATCGTGGCCCGGTTGAACTGACTCTGGCGGTAATCGCGGCCGCCGGCGATGGCCAGAATTCCACCGGTGCGGGAGTCGAGCACCACCACCGCCCCCTCAGCCACTCCAAGGCCCGTGCTGGCCTGCAGCCGCTGACGCAACAGGCGCTCCACCTGGTCCTGGAGCTGGGGATCGAGGTGGGTGTCGATCAGAAAGTTTCCTTCCGCTGCCACGTCCTGGCCCACGAGCTGGTCAAGATCCCGGCGCACTTGGTCGGAATAGAAGGGTGCACCGCGTCGCCCGGGGTTGCTGCGGCAGGCCTGGGGAGAGAGCCGGATGGGACTTCGCCTGGCCCTGCGGGCCCGATCGGCGGAGATGCGACCCGTCTGGCCCATTTTGGCCAGGACGGCATTCCGCGCCTCCAGGGCGGCCTGGGCGTCAAAACAGGGGTCGTAGCCGTTGGGCGACGGCAGAAGGCCCACCAGCAAAGCGGCCTCCTCCAGCTCCAGCTGGCTGGCCGGCTTACCGAAGTAGTGCCTGGAGGCATCTTCAAAGCCCCAGCCCACGCCGAGATACACCCGGTTGAGGTAGTTGAGCAGCAGATCCCGCTTGCTGAAACGCGCTTCCAGCTGGAGGGCCACCAGCAGCTCCCGCCATTTGCGGCCGAGGGTTTCTCCCTGACCCACCTGGTCGGGATAGAGGCTGCGGGCCAGCTGCTGGGTGAGGGTGCTGCCGCCCTCCAGCACCCGTCCCCCCAACACGTTGGTCACCAGGGCCCGGGCGGTGCCCACCGGATCGACGCCGGGATGCCACCAGAAGCGGCTGTCCTCACTGGCCAGCAGCGCATCGATCAGCACCGAGGGATAGGCACGGAGGGCGGTCAGTTCCCGGTGTTCCCGCGCGTCAGCTGTGTTGATGGGCCGCCCCTGGCGGTCGTAGAGCACCAAGGGTCCGCGCACCGTGGCCAGGCTGCCGCGGATGGGCGCCTGGAGGCTGGAGAGAGCCAGCAGACCCAGGCCTGCGATCGCGATAGCGGCCACACCCAGGCTGGCCCCGCGCAGCAGCTTCTGCAGCTGGGGCATCGGCCGGATCTGAAAGTCCAGCTCGGGCAGGCCCGCCTCCTGGCTGGGACCGAAGCGCAGGGCATCCCCATCCCGCAGGAGCAGGGTCTGCACACGCCGGCCTTGCCACCAGAGGCCATTGGTGGAGTTCTGGTCCGTGATCAGCCAATGGGGGCCACGCCGTTCCAGCAGGGCGTGGCGTCGACTCACCGCCTGGTGGTCGATGCAGATCTGACAGTCGCTCTCCCGACCAATGCTGTAGGCGCCGTCATGGAGGGCCACCAGCCGCGAGGGCTGGCCAGGCAGGTGGATGCGCAGCTGGGCCTGGCCGGGTTGACTGAACCGCCGCCAGCGGCGCCGAATCGCATCAAGGCTGGGCTTGACCATGGCGTCCCAACAGGTCGATGGCAAAGCAGAGCACTGCCAGATTGATGGCCACGTCAGCCAGGTTGAAGACCGGGAAGGACACGGGCACCAGGGCGAGAAAGTCCACCACGTAGCCGAGTCGCCAGCGATCCAGGCCATTTCCGATCGCCCCGCCCAACAGACACCCCATCCCCAGCCAGCGGAGCAGGGGCATGGGCCCCTGCCGCTGGATCCAAAAGGCGACGCCCAGTCCCACCACCAGGCTGACAAGGCCCAGCCATTCGGGATGGCCACTGAACAGACTGAACGCCGCTCCGGTATTGCGGGTGAGCTGTAGGGCCAACAGACCCGGCAGCCAGGGGGTGGCTGCGTAGGGCGACAGGTGGGTCACGGCCCACGCCTTGGTGAGCTGGTCGCCGATCACCACCAGGCCGGCGCAGCTGAAGGCCAGGGCTCGCAGCCGCCTCATGGCTCGACCAGCAGCAAGCGTCGCAACAGCAGGGCCACCAGGGCAACGGCGCAGCAGAGCAGCAGCTGGGGCACCAGGGGAGCCAGGCTGTAGCTGAGCAGTAGCACTCCCAGGTTGGGGCCCCAGCGTCCGGCCAGGCCGCCGAGCAGCAGGTTGGTGATGCCGCAGAGTTGCAGGACGCCAAGTCCCACCACCGCCGCGCCGAACAGGCTGAGCAGGTCATCCATGCCGGGTTGGCGCGCCAGCTTGCCGGTGAGCCAGGCGGCGGGAACGAATCCAGCCAGGTAGCCGAAACCTGGGTCGAGCAGATAGGCCGCTCCACCCCCGCCATGGAACACCGGCAGCTGGAACAGCCCCAGGCTCAGATAGGCCACCGCCGCCAGCATGCCGCTGCGGGGACCACACACCAGGGCGGTGAGGAGCAGGGCCGGCACCTGCAGGGTGATCGGCAGGATCGCCAGATTCCAGGCGCCGCCGGCAGCGGGCAGGGGAGCGGCGGCCTGGATCAGTCCGCCCACCAGAATCAGCAACAGGCCGGCGATGGCGCCGCTCCAGGTGGCTAGGGCCCGCAACTGTTTCAACGTGTCTGGAGCCCATTCTGGGGGGTCGCGCCAACCAGGCCCAGGGCTGGTGGGGCGGTTAAGTTGCGCCCATGGACCAACACTCCACCCAGCCCAACAGCCCGGAGGACGGGGGGGCGCCCACCTTTGCGGTCGGAGATGAGGTGCGCCTGAAGGGGCGGCAGCGCTATCTGAAGACCGCCGATCCCATGCCCATGCTGCGCCCTCCCGATCTGGTGGATCCCGAGGAGCTGGGCCAGGTGGTGGCGATCAAGGCCCGGCAACAACTGGCGGTGCGCTTCCGCCGCGGCACCTTCCTGATCGACGCTGACCAGCTCAGCTGCTGAGTGGATGGCGGCACCAGGCCCGTTCGCCCGCCTCCAGGGCTGCCTGCGGACCACAGAGGCTCAGGGCCGGGGTAGCCAGCTGGCGTCGCGCCGCGGCCATGAGGTCGTCCGCGCTGAGCTGGTCGGCCCGCCGCAAGGTGTCAGTCACGTACGACCAGCCCAGGCCATGGCCCAGCACCAAGGCCTGGCGGTCAGCAATCTGACCGCAGGTCTGGCGGCCCATGGCATCCTGACCGTGGAATTTGGCCTTGGCCAGGGCGAGCTCATCAGCCCCGAGGGGTTCGTGCAGCACCCTTTGCCACTCGTCCAGAAAGGCCGTGGTG
>JBIIQK010000180.1:0-4201 GCA_044342135.1 Cyanobium sp. | reverse complement strand
GGGTGGGTCGAGCCAGGCCAGGCTGCTGCCGAGGGGGTCGCCCCACTGGGCCAGTTGCAGGGCCAGGGGCAGGGGATCCAGCTCGAGCAGTTCCGGTGGGTCGAAGGCCGGACGCCGTTGCTGTTCGCCGGGCGACCACAGGCGCAGGCACCGCCCCGGGCCCAGGCGACCGGCGCGGCCGGCCCGTTGGTCGGTGCTGGCCAGGCTGGCGGGAACGGTCACCAGGCCATCGAGGCCACTGCCCGGATCGAAGCGGTTGCGGCGGCTGAGGCCGCTGTCGAGCACCAGGGTGACGCCAGCCAGGGTGAGCGAGCTCTCCGCAATGGAGGTGGCCAGCACCACCTTGCCGGCCCCCTGGCCTGCCGGCTCGATGGCGCGGCTTTGGGCCGCGAGGGGGAGGTTGCCGTGCAGGGGCACACAGGCGAGCCCCGCGCTGCCCCAGCCGGTGGCGGTGATCGCCCGGCTGCAGGCCTGGATCTCCCGTAGCCCGGGCAGGAACACCAGCACGGTTTCACCCTCCCCGCGCTGGTCGAGCCAGTGCTGCTCGAGGGCCCGCACCACCTGCTGCTCGAGGCGCTCGTTCGGACGCGGGGGCTGGTGCGTGATCGTGACGGGGTAGCTGCGCCCCTCGCTGGTCAGCACGGTGGCGTCGGGAAGCTGCTGGGCCAGCGGAGCGAGGTTGAGGGTGGCTGACATCACCACCAGCCGCAGGTCGGGGTTCAGCAGCTCCCTGGCCTGGCGCACCAGGGCCAGGGCCAGGTCGGTGTCGGCGCCCCGTTCATGGAACTCGTCGAAGATCAGGCAGTCGACCCCCTCCAGGGCCGGATCGGCCTGCAGGCGCCGCAGGAACAGGCCGTCGGTGAGCACCTCGATGCGGGTGGCCGCCGATGTGCACGACTCCAGCCTCACGCTGTAGCCCACCCGTTGCCCCACCGCTTCGCCCAGCTCGCTGGCCAGGCGCTGGGCGGCCGCCTTGGCCGCGAGGCGGCGGGGCTCGAGCATCCAGATCCTGGGGGCTGCGGGGCCACCGCTCCCGGGGGACGGGCTCAGACCCTCCAGCAGGGCCAGGGGGACCCGGGTGGTTTTGCCGGCACCCGGCGGGGCCTGCAGCAGCACCGTCGCTCCGGGGCCGCAGGCCTTGCACAGCGGCCCGAGCAGGCCATCGATCGGCAGAGGCGTCGGCGTGGGGCCTCAGCGCACGTGGCGCACGCCATCCACCGGGTGGTAAGCCTCACCGGTGAGTTCCTCGTAGACGATCGCCGGCAGTCCGGTCTCGAACATCGTCTGCAGGGCTTCTTTCAGGTAGGGATTCCAGCCACCGGTGCTGACCTTGCCGTGGCGCACGGTCCAGTCCCAGGTGCCCTGGAGGTCGCGCGGGATGCGGCCTTCGCGATCCCGGCGGGCCACCAGGTCCTGGGATTCCACCAGGCCCACCAGGATCGGATCCTTGCCATAGGCCGGCGTGATGCTCAGCTCGAGCCGGATCGGATCCTCCTTGATCAGCTTGAGGCGAAAACGGGGCGGCAGTTTGAGATTGCGCAGCACTGCAGCCACGATTCGGGTCCGTTGATCCACCGTCTGTCTCCGCTGAAAAGCACGTGCTCAACGGTGAGCCTATTCAGCTGGGGTCACCGGGGACAGCGGGTTGTTCGTTGTCCCCGCTGAACCGCACGGTGAGGAGGTCTTCCTGGGTGAGCTGGCCATCGGCGTCCAGCAGCTCGGGGTGGATCGTGAGCCGGCCGGTGCGATCGCTGCCCGACTGGGCCTGGGGCTGGTTGGCGAGGCCTGAGCCGGCGGCCCCTTGGTCGCCCGGTCGGGGGATGGCTTTGAAGCCCTGACCCATCACTTTGAACGCCTGCCAGAGCAGCGCCAGGAAGCAGGCTCCGTAGAGCAGGGGGAAGAGCTGGGAGAGCAAGGCGTTCATGGCCGGGGGGCTGGCCGCAGATCAGGGAAGTCGTGCCGCATCCCCATCATTGCCTGATCCGGGGGGAGACGGAACGGCCGGTTGCATTGGCACCGCTGTTGGCCAGCATCCAGGCCCACAGGGTGGTGCAGGCGGCTCCAAAGGCAAGAAACGCAAGGAGCAGCCGACCGGTGTCCATGGATTGTTGAGATTCTTTACGCAGCCTAGGTCCCGTTGTGGCATGCCGTGGCTGGTTAACCGGCCTGGGCAGGGGCGCCCGGCCTGCGTACGGTTTTCGTGAGTTGTGCTTCCTGGTGATGGTTGGAACACGCACCCGCTCCTGGGTCTGCTCCGGGGTGCTGGCCGCAGGCCTGCTGCTGCCATCGGGAACCTGGCTCGGTGGAGCAGGTGTTGGCTTTGGCGCGGGTGCCGCCCGGGCCCAGGGAGCGTCCGCCGGAGCGGGCCTGGCCCGTCAGTCCTTTGTGGCTGCTGCCGTGCGCCGGGCCGGCCCGGCGGTGGTGACCATCGACACCGAGCGCACCGTGGTGGTGCCGGGTGGGGGCGGTGGCGGCTTGCCGCGGGGGTTGCTCAATGACCCCCTCTTCCGTCAGTTCTTCGGCATGCCCCAGCTGCAGCAGCAGCCTTCGCAGCGCAAGGAGCGCGGTCAGGGCAGTGGCTTCATCGTGCAGGCCGACGGGCTGATCCTCACCAACGCCCATGTGGTGGAGAAGAGCGACCGGGTGACGGTGGGTCTCCAGGACGGACGGCGGGTGGAGGGCACGGTGGTGGGACTCGATCCCCTCACCGATCTGGCGGTGGTGAAACTGGCGGGCACTGGCCCTTGGCCCGTTGCGCCCCTCGGCAACTCCGACAGCCTCCAGGTGGGGGAGTGGGCGATTGCGGTGGGCAACCCCTTCGGTCTCGACAACACCGTGACGATGGGGATCATCAGCAGCCTCAACCGCAATGCCAGCAAGCTCGGGATCACGGACAAGCGGCTCGATCTGATCCAGACGGATGCGGCCATCAACCCCGGCAATTCCGGTGGCCCCCTGCTCAATGCGGAGGGGGAGGTGATCGGTATCAACACCCTGGTGCGCACCGGACCCGGGGCAGGGCTGGGGTTTGCGATCCCCATCAACAGGGCCCGGGAGATTGCCCGCCAGCTGATTGCCACGGGCAAAGTCAGCCATCCCATGATCGGCGTGGGGCTCGACGCGGTGAAGCCCGGCGATGGCTCAGGCCTGAGCCAGGGGGTCCGGCTGATGTCGGTGCAGCCCGGCAGCCCAGCGGCCCGGGCGGGGCTGCAGCAGGGTGACGTAATCGTGGCGGTGGCTGGTCAGCCCATCGGCAGCCCCTCCCAGTTGGTGGCGGCGGTGGAGCGGGCCGGGGTTGGAGGAAGCCTGCCGCTCTCCGTGAGCCGGGCTGGCCGGCTGCTTCAGATCACCGTTGTGCCAGCCCAGTTGGCCCCGCGTTAAGCCTCCTGGCCCCACTGCGCGGCCAGGTTCGGGGAGATCTGGGGTGGTGCTCCGAGTTGTTGGCGCATCACCCATTGGGTGGCAGCCTTCTGGCTGTGCCAGGCCTGCAGCAGTTGCTTGGCGATCCCTTGGAGGGTCTGCAGGTCGGCGGTGGCCTCAATGGCCCGACTCATCCGTTCCAGCTCGAATTGCTGGCCGAGGCTGAGGGCGAGGGGTTCCGACATGGCGCACCGCATGGCTCTGTTGACTCCACAACGCTACAAAGTGTTTCATTCGCGTGCGTAGCGGTTGCAACAGGGCGAGCTGCTCTGTCTGGAATCGCTGTTTTCGGGCCGATTGGGCGGCCGGCGCCCTTCAGGGCTGTTCGCGCAGCTGCTCGACGCAGCGGGTCACGCAGGCGCCGTCGTCCAGGGAGCAGGTGGTGATGCACTCGAAGTACACCTCCAGGGCATCGCCGGTCTGGGCCGGTTCGGCCTGGAGCCCCTGGCCCATGGCCCCATGGCCAAAGTTGCCTGTACCCATGTGCGCAATACCCATGATCTCCGGCTGCAACGACGTCTTGTCAGCCTATGCACACCAAACCGGACATACCAGGGAAATGAGTCTTCCTGCCTAAGCGACGGTGAAGTTGTGTGTAGTCCTGGGCCGCGGTGCCGACTCAGCCGGCCTTGGCCTGGGCCTTGCGGGAGCTTTGCTTGGCTTTGTTGGCCGCCCGCTTGGCCGCTTTGAGCGCCTCGTCCCGGGCCGCCCGCTCCAACTCGGCCTCCTCCTCTTTTTTGCTGAGGTAGTAGGCGTAGTCGCCTCGGTAGAGCACCAACTG
>JBIIQK010000179.1:0-4205 GCA_044342135.1 Cyanobium sp. | reverse complement strand
CGTTCGGCCACGACCACCGTGTCCAGGTTCACCACGCTCCAGCCCCGCTCCATCACCAGGGCCACCACCTGTTCCAGCAGCTCCAGGCTGTCGGCCCCCTTCCAGCGGGCGTCATCCGGCGGAAAGTAGAGGCCGATGTCCCCCAGGGACAGGGCGCCCAGCAGGGCATCCATCACGGCATGCACCAGCACGTCGGCATCGCTGTGGCCATCCAGCCCCAGGCCGTCGGGGTGCTCCAGGAGCTGGCCGCCCAGGATCAGCGGCCGCCCGGGCACCAGGCGGTGGATGTCGTAGCCGTTGCCGATGCGGAGTTGCATCTGCCCCTGATGTCTGCCCTCAGTCTCCCCCAGGCTCCATCACCTGCAGCTGGGTGCCGTCCCGGCCCATCACGGTCACCCAGCTGCCCGGTGGCAGGGGCTGGCCGCCCTTCAGGTTGACGGCGCTCCAGCTCTGGCCCTGCCAGCGCACCCGGCCCGTATCGCCCTCGGCAAAGCCGCTGATCACCTCGGCCGTCTCTGCCGGCGGCAGGCTGCGGTGGCGCTGCCGTCGCGACCAGCGCCGCAGGCCCAGCACCCCCAGGCCGGTGAGGCCCACCAGCAGCCCCAGCTGCAACAGCGGCGGCAGGGGCCACCACACCGTGGCCAGCGAGAGCCCCAGGGCCACGACCGCCGCGGGCAGCAGGCCGTCCACGTCGGCGCCCACCAGGCCCAGCCCCAGCAGGCCGCAGGCCAGCAGCAGCCAGAGGATCGGAACGGGGGCCATGGCAGGAGCTGCTGGTTCAGCCAGCCCATGCTGCCTAGCCTGAGCGCCCTGCGTGCAGATCTTCCGTGGAAGCCCTCCTCTCCCTGCCCGCCCTGGTGCTGATGGCCCTGCTCGGGGTGAGCAGCGTCAAGGTCACCAGCGGCGGCCAGTCGCGCCTGGTGGAGCGGCTCGGTAAATACGACCGCCAGCTGCAGCCAGGTCTGTCGCTGGTGCTGCCGGTGGTGGAGAAGGTGGTGAGCCACGAATCGCTCAAGGAGCGGGTGCTCGACATCCCGCCCCAGCAGTGCATCACCCGCGACAACGTCGGCATTGAGGTGGATGCGGTCGTCTACTGGCAGCTGCTGGAGCACGCCCGGGCTTACTACGCCGTCGACAACCTGCAGGCGGCGATGGTGAACCTGGTGCTCACCCAGATCCGTGCCGAGATGGGCAAGCTCGACCTGGATCAAACCTTCACCACCCGCAGTGAGGTGAACGAGACGCTGCTCAAGGAGCTGGATCAGGCCACCGATCCCTGGGGCGTGAAGGTGACCCGCGTGGAGCTGCGTGACATCCAGCCCTCCCGCGGCGTGCAGCAGGCGATGGAGCAGCAGATGACGGCCGAGCGGGAGAAGCGGGCGGCGATTCTGAGGTCGGAAGGGGAGCGGGACTCCCAGGTGAATGCGGCCCGGGGCCGGGCGGAGGCCCTGGTGCTGGATGCGGAAGCCCAGGCCAAGCAGCAGGCCCTGCTGGCCCAGGCCCGGGCCGATGCGGCTACCCGGTTGGCTGAGGCCATTGGCGGGAACCCAGCCGCGGCGGAAGCGCTGCGGCTGCTTCTGGCCAGCGACTGGATGGCGATGGGCGAGCAGATGGCCCATGCCCCCGGGGGCAGCGTGTTGATGGTGGATCCCCAGAGCCCGGCTGCCCTGCTCACCGCCCTGCGGAATCTGCAGCAGGGTCAGGGCTGAGGGGGGCCAACTCCACGGCGGTGCCGCTGGCGCACACCATCAGCATGCCGCTGCTGCTGCCGAGCACTTCGTAGTCGAGATCCACGGCCACGACCGCGGTCGCCCCCAGCAGGCGGGCCCGGCGGGCCATCTCCTCCAGGGCACTCTCGCGGGCCTGTTGCAGGGCGGTTTCGTAGGAGCGGGAGCGGCCCCCCACGATGTCCCGCACGCTCGCCAGCAGATCGCGCAGCAGATTGGCTCCGAGGATCGTCTCGCCATTAACGATGCCCAGATACCGGACGATTCCTCGGCCTTCGACGCTGGGGGTGGTGGTGATCAGCACTGGTCTCACTCCTGTTGTTGTTGCTGCTGTTGTTGCTCCTGCCAGCGGGCATAGAGATCGGGCCGTCGCTCCCGGGTGCGCTGTTGCTGCTGTTCGGCACGCCAGCGGGAGATGGCGCCGTGGTCGCCGCTGCGCAGCACCGCCGGCACCTCCATCGCGCGGAAGCTGGCGGGCCTGGTGTAGTGGGGATGCTCCAGCAGCAGGGCGCTGTGGCTCTCCTCCTCCAGGCAGGCCTCGGTGCCGACGGTGCCCGGGAGCAGCCGCACCACCCCATTGATGATTACCGCCGCCGGCAGCTCGCCGCCGGTGAGCACGAAGTCGCCAAGTGACACCTCCTCATCGGCGAGGCTGCGGATGCGCTCGTCGAAGCCCTCGTAGTGGCCGCAGATCAGCACCAGCTGGTCGGTGTCCGTCGCCCAGCGGCGCAGGTCGGCCTGATCCAGCGGCTTGCCCTGGGGGCTCATCAGCAGCACCCGCCGGCGCGGCAGCACCGGAATCGCCTCCACCGCTGCAAACACCGGCTCGGGCTTGAGCACCATGCCCGCCCCGCCGCCGTAGGGGTCGTCGTCGACTTTTTTGTACTTGTCGGGGGCGTAATCGCGCGGGTTGTGGGTGTGCAGCGCGGCGATGCCGGCGGCAAAGGCGCGGCCGATCACCCCCAGCCCCAGCAGGGGAGCAAAGGCCTCCGGGGCCAGGCTCACCACATCGAGTCGCATCACAGAGCGGGGCGCATCACGGAATGGGGCGCATCGGCTCAGTTCGCCGGCCGGCTCACCCGGCGGATCTCGGAGCTGAAGCTGGCCTGATCCGGGAGGCCGTCGGCCCGGGTCACCACGGTGCTGCGCAGGCGCAGGTTGGGCTTGGTGAACCAGATGCGCTCGCGCACCTCCCGTCCCTCGGTTGTGATCACCAACTCCAGGCTGCCGTCCGGCCAGAGCTGCCAGCGGCCTTGCTGGGCGCCGTTGCGGAAGGCCCCATCCGCACTGAACTGCAGCTGTTGGGCCACGCCATCCTTCGGACCGACCTGCAGGCCACCGGGGCCATCGGGGGTGTCGGGCTCCAGGAAAGCCACCGTCAGCTCGCCGCGGTCGCTGGTATGCCAGCCGTCATCGTCGGTATCGCCGGCACTCACTTCGCCGAGGGCGAACTGGCTGCGCAGGCCCATCCACTCGCCGGCGCAACAGCGCAGAAAGGCGCCGATTTCCTCGGGCGGAAAGGGGGCGGTGTCGGTTTTGAGCTCGTTCATGGCCGCAATTCTCTCAGCCGCCTGCCCCGTCGTCGCCGATCCAGATCACTTGGTGGCCGTAGCTGCGGAGGGTGCGATCAGCCGTCAGCAGGGTGAGGTCGTTATGGATGGCCTGGGCTACCAGCAGCCGATCAAAGGGGTCGCGATGGATCCAGGGAAGGTGCTGCACGGCTAGACAGTGCTCTGCCTCGATTCCCAGTTCCTGAAGACCCTGCTGCTTCAGGCCGTCACGCAATTGTGCAGCGTCGACGCGAAATCCTGGCTTGCCGAGTGAGGTTTTGATCGCCACCTCCCAAAGGCTCACAACGCTGTACAGGAGAGGCAAGCGGCGATCGCTGAGGTTTCCAGGCAACGTTGCCGGTAGGCGTTCTGGGGCGATGGCTAGCCAGAGCAGCAGCTGGGTGTCAAGCAGTTGCGGGCTCCAATTTGGTTGGCTTGAGCGGGCTGTTCCCATCAGCCGAACATCGCCTGGATGTCCTCCTGGAAGTCGGCTTTGAGGTCGCAGTCCAGAACAGCAGACCCCTGCAGAAAGCCGAGCTCGCGCCTGCGAGGAGTCTCATCCACCGGCACCAGACGCACCAAGGCCTTGCCGGCCCGGGCGATCACCACCTCCTCGCCATCGAGTGCCTGCTCCACATACCGGGAGAGATGGGTTTTGGCGTCGTGGAGGTTGATCTGCATGGACTCACCTTAGCCGCTTTGCCGGCTAAGCCGGTCTCAGTCGCCCCGGTAGCCCAGTTCGCTCAAGCGGGCGGCGCTGCGGCGCCAGTTGGGCACCACCTTCACGAACAGCTCGAGATAGACCGGCCCGTCGATCAGCTTCTGCATCTGCTGCCGGGCGCCGCTGCCGATGTCCTTGAGCATGCGCCCCCCCTTGCCGATCAGGATCCCCTTCTGGCTGCTGCGCTCCACCAACACAGTGGCCAGA
>JBIIQK010000178.1:0-4210 GCA_044342135.1 Cyanobium sp. | reverse complement strand
GCTGAGCGGCCTGCCCGTCGGTCACGTCGCAGGGAATGCGGCCCTCCCCCTGGGGGCCTGGGCCGAACTCGACGCCGACGGCGGCCGGCTGCGGGTGCTGCCGGGCTGAACGCAGGCGCCGCTCAGTTCCGAGCCGCCAACACCGCTTCCGCCACGGTGAGATCGAAGCGGGTGGTGAGCTTGATGTTGGACGGGGGCGCCTCCAGCACCTGCACCGGCAACCCCAGCCGTTCAAACAGGGCCGCGTCATCGGTGACGCTCCAGCCCTCCGCCGAAGCGGTGGCATGGGCGGTGCGCAGCTGGGCCACGGGGAATCCCTGGGGGGTCTGGGCCGCCCAGAGCCCGCTGCGATCCGGCGTGCCGGTGATCGTGCCGGCGCCGTCCACCTGCTTGATCGTGTCCGTAACCGGGGTGGCCGCAATCACCGCTGCGCCCCCGGTCACGGCGGCGGCACAGCGCTCCAGCAGGGCCGGCTCCACCAGGCAGCGGGCGCCGTCGTGGATCAGCACCCCCTCAGCCCCAGCCGGCAGGGCCGCCAGCCCGCGGCACACCGATTCCTGGCGGGTATCACCGCCCAGAATCCATTGCACCGGCCGATCGGGGGCTGCCGCCGCCACGATCGCGGCGATCGGCTCCGCATCCACCGGCTGGCCAACGATGCCGATCCAGACAATGGCCGGGCAGGCCAGGGCGGCCTCCAAAGTCCAGGCGAGCACGGGCCGGCCCGCCACCGGCAACAGCAGCTTGTTGCCCTCGGCCCCCATGCGGCGGCCGCTGCCAGCGGCGGCGATCAGCAAATGCACAAGCGACTCCTGGGAAACGGGGCAAACCGGATCGAATCCATACAATCAGGCCGCCGATCCCGTGGTTCTGCAATGCGCGCCCTGTTTCTGATTCCGGGCGGCAGCAGCCAGCAGCTGCAGAGTTTCGCGGCGGTGGCGGCCGTGGCCGACCAGCTGGGGGCCGAGGTGCAGGTGGTCTGCCCACTCGCCGCCGTGCCCCTCTGGAACCTGCACCCAGGCGTGACCCGGGCACTGGCCTTTGCCTACGACCAGGCCACCCTGGCCGACTGGGCCAACCTGATGGGGTCCGTGCGGGAACCGGATTTCCAGGTGTGCCTCAACCTGGCGCCCAGCCGCCAGATGGACCTGATGCTGTCGATGAGCCACATCCCCACCCGGGTAGCGACCGCCGGCTTCTCCGCCACCGAGCGGATCACGCCCATGGCGGGCGGCTGGCCCAACCAGGCCTTGGAAGCATTCCTCCAGCCGATCGGGGTGCGGCTCGATGCCGACGCCTTCCGGCTGCCCCTGGCCCAGGCAGACCTGGAGACCGCCGCGGCGGCCCTTCCCGCCGGGGATGGCCCAGCCCTGCTGCTGGCTCCCTCCGGGGACGGCGGCGACTGGCCCGCTGACCAGTGGCAGGCCCTGCCGGCCACGGTCCGCAGCAAGCTGCCCACCCTGCGGGCCCTGCAAGCCCTGCCCGGAAGCACCCCGCTGCGGCAGCGGGCGGCCCAGATCGCCAGCGCCGATGTGGTGCTGGCCAGCGATCCGGTGGCGATCGAACTGGCCCTGCTGCTCGGCCTGCCCCTGGTTGCCCTGGGCCGGGAGGCCGCCAGCCTGCCGAGCCGGGTCGGGGTTCAAGGCCTGGGCTCCGCCGGCAACCTGGGCCAACTCGGCGCCACCGAGGTGCTGGCCGCCCTGGGGCTGGGCTAGCCGCGCCATACGATCACCGGCACTGACGCCAGCCCTGCGATGTCCAGCTCCGCCCCCCTGGCCGGTCAAGTGGCCCTGGTCACCGGTGCCAGCCGGGGCATCGGCCGGGCCATCGCCCTTGAACTGGGCGCCGCCGGGGCCCAGGTGGTGGTCAACTACGCCAGCTCACCGGAGGCCGCCGAGGCTGTGGTGGCGGCCATCACGGCCGCGGGAGGCCAGGCCTGGAGCCACCGGGCCAACGTGGCCGACGAAGGCGAGGTGGATGGCATGGTCAAGGCCGTGCTGGAGAAGGCCGGTCGGCTCGACGTGCTGGTGAACAACGCCGGCATCACCCGGGACGGGCTGCTGATGCGCATGAAAACAGCCGACTGGCAGAGCGTGATCGACCTCAACCTCACCGGGGTGTTCCTCTGCACCCGCGCCGTGAGCCGGGCCATGCTCAAGGCCCGCTCCGGCCGCATCATCAACATCACCTCGGTGGTGGCCCTGATGGGCAACCCGGGCCAGGCCAACTACAGCGCCGCCAAGGCCGGTGTGATCGGCCTGACCCGCAGCAATGCGGCCGAATTCGCCGCCCGGGGTGTCACCGTCAATGCGGTGGCTCCAGGCTTCATCGAGAGCGACATGACCGCCGAGCTCGACAAGGAGCCGATCCTGGCGGCCATTCCCATGGGAAGGATGGGCAGCGCCGCTGAGGTGGCCGGTGCCGTGCGCTTCCTGGCCGCCGATCCCGCCGCCGCCTACATCACTGGCCAGGTGCTGCAGGTGGATGGCGGCATGGTCATGCGGTAGCTCCCCAAGCCGGAGAGCCTCAGGGGTTGGTGATCGGCTGCCCCAGTTCCTCGCGCAGACGCCGGATCCGCTGCAACAGCCGCAGCCGCCGGCTGCGGGCCGTGATCGTCAGAAACAACCGCACCGGCACGTAGACCAGCGCCATCGCCACCCCGAACACCGCCACCAGCACAAACACCATGGCGTTGGCGCTGGTGGCGGGATCAAGCGCCATCGCCTCATCGGCACTCTCGAGGGCCGTCTGCAGCAGATCTTCCATCCCCAGACCCACGCCGTAGGCAGACCCTATCGAGCCAGGCGGCGTTCAGCAGCCCGAGGCCGCCGATCGATTCGGCTTTCCCCACCCCGGATCCCCTCCCTGGCGGCAGGCCGCTGTGGGACCCTGAATCCCACTGCACCAATACCGGTTCCATGGCCAAGCTGATCAGCTTCTCCGATGCCTCCCGCGGGGCCCTGGAACGGGGTGTCAACGCCCTGGCCAACGCGGTGAAGGTCACCATCGGCCCCCGCGGCCGCAACGTGGTGCTCGAGAAGAAGTTCGGCGCGCCTGACATCGTCAATGACGGCGTGACCATCGCCAAGGAGATCGAGCTCGAGGATCCCTTCGAGAACGTGGGCGCCAAGCTGATCCAGCAGGTTGCCAGCAAGACCAAGGACACGGCCGGCGACGGCACCACCACCGCCACCCTGCTGGCCCAGGCCCTGGTGCGCGAAGGCCTGCGCAATGTGGCCGCCGGTGCCAACCCGGTGGGCTTGCGCCGGGGCATGGAGAAGGCCACAGCCCACATCGTTTCCGGCATCGCCGAGCGCTCCCAGGCGGTGGCCGGGGACGCGATCCGCCAAGTGGCGGCCGTGAGCTCCGGCAATGACGACGAGATCGGCCGCATGATCGCCGAGGCCATGGCGAAGGTGAGCGCCGACGGCGTGATCACCGTGGAGGAATCCACCTCCCTGGCCACCGAGCTGGAGATCACCGAGGGCATGGCCTTCGATCGGGGCTACAGCTCCCCCTATTTCGTGACCGACCAGGAGCGCCGCGAGTGCGTCTTCGAGAACGCCCTGATCCTGATCACCGACCGCAAAATCAGCACCATCACCGACCTGGTGCCCGTGCTGGAGGCGGTCTCCAAGAGCGGCAGGCCCCTGTTGATCCTGTCCGAGGACGTGGAGGGTGAGGCCCTGGCCACCCTGGTGGTGAACAAGAACCGCGGCGTGCTCCAGGTGGCCGCCGTGCGGGCGCCTGGCTTCGGCGATCGCCGCAAGGCCATGCTCGCCGACATCGCCATCCTCACCGGCGCCACCGTGGTGAGCGAAGACCAGGCCATGACCCTGGAAAAGACCGGCCTGGCTGACCTGGGTCAGGCCCGTCGCATCACCATCACCAAGGACTCCACCACCATCGTGGCCAGCGGTGAGCACCAGGCCGCCGTGGCCGACCGCGTGGCCTCCATCAAGCGGGAACTCGACAACACCGACTCCGACTACGACCGCGAGAAGCTCAACGAGCGGATCGCCAAACTGGCCGGCGGCGTGGCCGTCATCAAGGTGGGAGCCCCGACCGAAACCGAGCTGAAGAACCGCAAGCTGCGCATTGAGGACGCCCTCAATGCCACCCGTGCCGCCGTCGAGGAGGGCATCATCGCCGGGGGTGGATGCACCCTGCTGGAGCTGGCGGAAGGCCTCACCAGGCTGGCCGCCTCCTG
>JBIIQK010000177.1:0-4243 GCA_044342135.1 Cyanobium sp. | reverse complement strand
CGCGTAGGTGCGGCAGCGCTTCCATCATCGAGACCGCCAACGCCAAGGGCACCGCCGCCCGCAGCCCGCAACCGGCAATCACCAGGCGGTCGGGCCAGGGAAAGCGGGCGGATGGCAGCAAGGCCGACACGGCCAGCAGCCGCGCCAGCGGCACCACGATCGCGAGGGCAAGCCCCAGCGGCAGCACCGTGAGCAGCACCGCCGGTTTCACCAGCAGGCCGAGCAACAGCAGCACCGTGATTTCAGCGGCCGTGTTCAGCGGATGCATCACCCGGCCCAGGGCCTGCTGCTCAAAGCGACCGATCCGGTAGCGGCCATTGGAGAGCAACACCCCGGCCACGAACACGGCCAGGAGTCCACCACCGCCTAGGAGCTGACCGAAGCCAAAGGCCACGAACGCCAGCGCCACCGCCAGCAGCAGCAGCATCGGCTCGGAGCGCACCAGGGCATCGATCAGGCGCGGCGCCAAGGCGCCCACGACCAGGCCGGCCAGCAGTCCGGCGATCAGATGAAGGCCTACGGCCCCCAGCTGCTCTGGCAGGCGACTGGCCAAAACCCCCTGCAGGGCCTGTTGGTCGCCAAGGGGTTGGGCCTGCAACACACCAGCCACCAACCCGAAGCCCAGCAAGGTGACCACCGTGCTCACCGCCACCTCGAATTGCAGCAGATGGCTCAGGCGTCCGCGAATCGGATGCCCCAACGCCGCCAGCAGATCCTCGATGGCGCCGCTGTCGGTGGCCCCGAGGCACCACACCGCCAGCACCGCGGCGGCTGGGGGCAAGCCACCCTCCATCAGAGGCGCCAGCAGCAGCAGGGCCAGCGCCGTCATCGCCACGGTGATCACCACACCGCCACAGCCCAGCCGCAGCCCCGCCGCGGTCATGCCGCGGATGCGGCGCAGGTCGGTCTTGAGACCGGCGTAGAAGATCAGCAGCGCCATGCTCACCCGGTGTAGGGATTCCACCTGAAGAGGTCCGAGGGGCTGGGCCTGGGTCAACCAGTCGGTGGGAATCACCAGGCCGAGCAGCAGCACGGCGGCCGCCCCGGGCAAGCGCCAGTTCGCCGCCAGCCGATCCACGGCCAGGGCCGCCAGGTAGATCAAGCCCAGGCCGAGAAAGAAACCGCGCGGCAGCAGGGTGCCCTCCAGATGGGCGTGGGGGAGGGGCAAGGCGATCAGCAAAGGGCTCAGCCCCTGGGTCTGCGGCAGCAGTGGAGCCATCCTCGCGCCGGGTCCAGTCCCCACGGCGCTGCGTTCCATTCCGCGAGAGAGCCCTACGTCCGTCTACGGCGCGATGTCGATCAGTTTGCGACCCTTGGTTTGCTGCAAGGCCAGGGCCACAACCGCAGAGATCAGAAGGACTGCTGCCAGGCAGCCCAGGGCCAGGGCGTCGCCATTTGGCAGCAACAGCAATCGGCCCATCCCAAAGGGGGCCATAAACCCGCCGATGTTGCCCACTGAGTTGATGGTGGCGATGCCCCCGGCAGCCCCTCGTCCCCCGAGAAACTGCGGTGGGATGGCCCAGAACGGCCCAAGGCAGCTGAAAGCGGCAGCCGTGGCCACGCTGATCAGCAACAGACGCAGCAGGCCATCGCTGCCAATCGCCAGAGCCAGGCTTGCCGCAGCAACAGCCAGGGGGACCGCCACGTGCAACCGGTACTCCTGCTGGCGATCGGCCGATCGCCCCACCAGCAGCATGGCGAGCACGGCCAGCCCATAGGGAATGGCACTGATCAGGTTGACCAGCGCTGGCGACGGATTTGCGGTGGACAGGGCCTCCCCGACAAACCGGGGAATCCAGAAGCTGAAGCCGTAGAAGCCGGTGGCAACGCCGATGTACACAACAGCGAGCAGCCAGAGCCTTGGCTCGGTGAACGCCGCTGCCAGCCCATGCACCTGTTGATGGGAGTCCTGGCTGGCTCGGCGTTCGGTCTCGAGGTGGTCCTCCAGGGCCTCGGCATCCGCCGGATCCAGCCACCGTGCCTCGCGGGGCCGGTTGGGCAGCCGTTGCCACACCACAATCCCCAGCACAATGGCCGGCAGTGCTTCAAACAGGAACAACCAACGCCAGCCCTCCAGGCCTCCCAGTCCATGCAGCGACAGCAGCACGGCTGAGATCGGTCCGCCCAGTAATCCGGCAACGGGGATGGCCAGCATGAAGCCAGCCATGGTTCTGGCCCGCTGTGCTGCAGGCACCCATTGGCTCAGAAACAGAACGATTCCAGGGAAGAAGCCCGCCTCGGCCACCCCCAGCACAAAGCGCAGTCCATACAACTGCTCGGCAGTGGTGATGAAAGCCATCAGGGCGGCCACCACTCCCCAGCTCACCAGGATGCGACTGATCCACTTCCGGGCACCGACCCGGTTAAGGATCAGATTGCTTGGAACTTCAAACAGGACGTAGCCCAGAAAGAAAATTCCTGCGGCAAAGCCATAGCTAGCGCTGGTGAGTCCAAGGTCCTTTGAGACCCCTGCAGCGGCAAAGGACACATTGACGCGATCGAGGTAGGCGACCACGTACAGAACAAACACAAAGGGCAGCAGATGGCGGCGGATCCCCGCCATGGCCCGTTCCAGGTGGGACATCGTTCGGACTGACGGTGTCGTGCTCATGAACGACAGTCTGGCCTGCCCAATGGCTGTGCTCCACCAACGGCCTACGGGCTAAGCTCAACCTTCATTGTTGTTTATTCTTTGGCATGGGCAGCGGCGCTCACCAGTTAAAGCCCCGTGGATTCAATCTCTTTACGAGAATTGTCTACGTGCATCAGGTCTTTTCGCTGGTCGTGCTGGGATCGGGCCTGGCATCGTTGGCATCGCGCAGCTACGGGCTGCACGTTCTCTCCACCGCTTTTGGACTGCTGATTGCCGTCGCGACCGTTGCTGCCATGTTTGGCGTGGCCACGCAGAAGTCGTTGCCGGCCCTCACATGGCTTCGCATCTTGCTATGGGCCGCAGTTGCGAGGGGGCTCTTGAGTGTGCTGACGCTTTTCGGAACCAATGACGTCGCGATCGCTGCGTTTGTGCGCTCCATGATCTTCAATGAAGCCATTCTGATTCCCATTGCTGTTTATTGGTCAAGGGGATTGAATGGCAAATATCTGGTGTCCTTGCGGGGTTCCTGATCGCCCTTGCCCTCAGGCAATCCGTTTGTGGACGCGCCCGAGAATCATTCCGATCAGGATGGCGATGTAGAGCTGCCCTGAGAGGGTGATCATGGTGGCCAAGGCGTGAACCGTCACGTTTTTCGCGTCCAGCACGTCTGTGCCGATGGTCGTGAGCAGCCCGAACGAGGCATTCATCAGGGCAGCGGCGATGTGTCCACTGGGGCCACCGTTGCTGATGGGCGCCGGCAGAGCCGTCCCCACGAAGGCTGATGGCTGCAGCACCCAGAGGCAGTTGAGCATCACGCCACCGGCGATGCCCAACGTGAGATAGCCGCCGGCGGCACCCTGCAGCACCGACATGGTGACAAAGGGTTCCCGGATCAGGCTCCGAATCCCCCGAACCACAACCGCCAGCAGGAACAGCAGCCAAACAACCACAAGGGGCAGGGTGATCATCCGCCCCAAGGCAGGCTGCCAGGCCAGAGCCCCACGCCAGATCAGCTCCAGGCCAATGGCGGTGCCGCCGAGGAGGAACATCAAAGGCTTCGCGCGCGGTACGCGGCTGAAGCGGATCACGAACACCATCAACACCACGGCGTAGCCGATCAGCAACAGCGATGGGAGCTGGTTGAACAGCTGGGCCAGGGGCAGCAGCAGCAGAAACAGCAACTCATAAACGAGGGTGATGCGGTAACCCCGATATCGGTTCCGGATCGTCTGTAGCTGTTCACGATTGATTCGCAAAGGATTCTCCAAGACAGGTGAGGATTCTCCAAGAGAGGTGATGGGGACGGCTCCCCATGGGATGGCGTTCAAGCCAGGGGGGATGCTTCCAGGCGGCCCCGGGCAATGGCTTGCACCAGTGCCGCGTGGTCTTGCTCCGTCTGCTGGGCGTGGACGAGGGCCCGCTCGAGCAGCGCTGCTGCAAAGGCCTTCAGCTCGCCCATGCAGGTGCTGAGGGCTCGCCGGTCGCCGCTGCGGGCGTGGGCTTTGGCCAGGGTCCAGCCGCAGAGCTTGCCGTAATCCTTGAGCCCATCGGCATCGAGCTGGGCCACTTCCACCGCACCCTTCCAGTTGCGGAATTGCCGCCAGTAGAAGGGCTTGCCCTCCGGGGTGGTGGTCCAACCGAGAAAGGGAT
>JBIIQK010000175.1:0-4245 GCA_044342135.1 Cyanobium sp. | reverse complement strand
GATCTGGGCGTATTCCAGCAAGATGTCACTGGAATCCAGGTCCCCGTACATCCAGCCGTCGGCCAGGTCGGGTGGCAGGTCGAGCGGCAGGCTGGCCATCGGCAGCTGGGGGGCGGGGTGGCCGAGACCCTAGGTCCTCAGGGCTCCCAGCGCTGGGAGCCCAGGAAGGTGAGGTCCACGTAATTGCTGCCGTTGTGGTCCTTCGGGCTCAGCTGCACCCGGTAACCGCCCAGGTCGACGTTCCGCATTGTTTCGAGGGCGGTCACAAAGCGCTGGCGGGTGGGTGACGGCCCGGCCCGGCGCAGCCCCTCCACCGTCATCTTGGCGGCCAGAAAGCCCTCCAGGCTCGAGAAGCCGAAGTGGGGTCTGGTCTGCTGGCGGCGCATCAGACGCTGGTATTCGCGCACCACCGGCACCCGCTCATTCCAGGGAAAGGGCACCACCTGGGTCACGCCGATGCCGCTGGCCTCGTGACTCTGCAGGGAGGCCCGCAGGGCGCTGGTGCCCACAAAGGACACGTTCATCAGCTGGGCCGTGCTGCCCAGCTGGTGCATCTCGCGGCTGAAGGCGGCGGAGCTCGGGTAGGCGGCCACGATCAACACGGCGTTGGCGTTGGCCTGCCGCACCGTGCGGACCGCACCCCCCGTCTGGGTGGAGTTGCGCTCCACGCGGGCCGTGGCCACAGGCTTCAGGCCGTGGCGGTTCAGGGCCTTCAGGGCGCCTTTGAGCCCGTCCTGGCCGAAGGCATCGTTCTGCACCACCACGGCAATCCGATGGCGACCGCTGCGCACCAGGTCATTGACCATCCGGTCTATTTCCTGGTGGTAGCTGGCGCGCAGGTTGAACACCATCGGCCGATGGGGCTGGCGCAGCAGCTGGGCGCCGGTGAGGGGGGCGATCAGCGGGATCTTTTGGCTCTCCACCAGGGGTAGTACCGCCTTGACGGTGGGGGTGCCCACGTAGCCGAACAGGGCGAACACCTTGTCCCGTTCGATCAGCTGCCGGGTGTTGCGCAGGGTGAGGGGCGGCTCGTAGCGGTCGTCGAGGCTGAGCAGCTTCAGCCGCTTGCCGTGGATGCCGCCCTGGCGATTCACCTCGGCGAAGTAGGCCAGGGCCCCTTCGCGATATTCCCGCCCGAGCATGGCGGAGGGACCGCTGAGCGCAGCTGACTGTCCCAGCACCAGCTCCGTCGGCGCTGGTTTGGAGCTGGGGGCGGGGGCGCCCAGGTTGGGCAGTCCCGGGAGCGCCAGGGCCAGGCTGAGTCCGAGAACGCCCATCGCCGCCACTGGCTGATGCCCACTGCCCAGCTTTAACTTCAGTGAACAGCAGCGGGTTCGCATGGGGCAGCGCAGGCAAAGACCGTGGAACGTTCTGGCGATGGTGGCCGTTGTTCTGGCTGCCATCCTGGCCATTCTCGGGATCAGCCGCATCGACGTGAGTCCGGTGCAGAGCCGCGATGCCCTGCGCCTGTCGTCGGCCTCTCGCGCCCTCACCACCCTGCCCCTTGGCGAGAAGCCCCCCATCGGCGTGTGGAGCGCCATGCGGGGCGATCAACTCAGCGCCGGAGAGGAGCGGGTCGATCGCGCCGAACTGGAGCAGGCCCCCTACAAGGTGCAGGTGGGGGTGTACTCCACCAGCAATTATGAGCTGGATCTCACGGTTCCCAGTTATTCCAGCAGTGGCTATGTGTGGCTGCGCTGGGAGGAGCCCATGCAGCGCTATGTCGAGGATCGCGGTGGCGATATCTCCAGCCTCTTTATTGTCTTAAACACCCTGCTTTCGGACAAGGACTCCAGTCTGGCTCCGGTGGGCAAGGCGCCGATCCAGTTGGCCGATGGGAGCTATTACCAGCTCTTCACCTATGTGGGTCGTTACTACGTCGATCGGGCCAGCTTCCGTCACTATCCCTTCATGACCATCAGCCTGCCGCTGGTGATTGAGGCCAACGATGTGGATGGTCAGCTGGGTTACCGCAATCTGCGCCTGATCCCCGAGATTCGCAACAGCGGCATGGGTCTCTATGCCCGCATCATCGGTTGGCTCAACACCGGCTGGTCGATCGCTGAGTACCGCCACCACTACGCCACCAACTTCGGGCTCGGTGGCGAGGAAAACGACTACAGCCAGATTCTGTTTGAGATCTCCTACGGCACCTCCTCCTGGTCGTCGTTCTGGCGGCTGTTGCTGCCTTTGGCGGTGCTGATGACGATGGTGTTGCTGGTGTTCAAGGTGCGCCCCGATGAACAGGATGCCCGCGCCAGTATTCCGGTCACGGTGCTGTTGACCCTGGTCTTTCTGCAGCAGACCTACCGCGATCAGCTGCCCGATCTCCCCTTCCTGACCTTCCTCGATCAGGTGTACGTGGTGGCCTATGTGGTCACTTTGGCGGCCTTTGTGCTGGTGCTTTGGATTGGTCGCCGCTATGCCGTAATGGAAACGATGGAGGATCCTGTCGCTAAAGAAGCGCTCCAGCGCCATCTGCATCGCCTGGATGACACCTGGCCGCTGGTGGTGGTGCTGGTGGGGGGAGCGGCCATCACTTTCTGCTGGATCACCATTCCCCAGGTGGTCTGAGTCAGGCCGCCAGCGGCGACAGCCGGGACAACACGCCTCCCACGAGTTTGCGGGGGCTGAAGGTGCGGCCCATCAGGCTGAGCAGGGCGCGAAGGTCGTCGGTGTGGAGGCGATCACCCTGCACCAGGGTGAGCAGCAACCGCTGCCGCAGGCTGCTGCCCCCAGGACCCAGCAGCAATTTGAGGCCTGCGCCAGCCACGGGAAGCAGGTTGGGGCTGGTGCTGTCGTTTTCCACCACGGCCAGCAGGTTTTCCAGCCGTTCGATGCGCAGTCGGCCGTCGCGATCGAACAGCACCTCCAGCAGCTTTTCGCGCATCTCGCTGGTGTCGCCGGCCAGCAGCCGCCGGGCCACATAGGGGTAGGCGACGTTGATGATTTTGAAGCTGGGATCCAGCCGCAGGGCCAGGCCCTCCTGGCTCACCACCGCCCGGATGATCAGGGCGAAGCGGGCCGGCACCCGGAAGGGGTAGGCGTACATCAGCTCCGAGAAGCGATCGGTGATTGCCTTGAAGTTGAAGGAGCCCACGTTGTCCCCCAGCGCTCCGCCCAGCACCTCCTCCAGGGCCGGCACGATCGGCTCGAGATCGGCCTTGGGATTGAGGAAGCCCAGGCTGATGAAGTCGCCCGCCAGGGAGCGGAAATCCCGGTTGATCAGGTGCACCACCGCCCCGGTGAGCGTGAGCCGATCGCTGTCGCTGATCGAATCCATCATGCCGAAATCCACATAGGCCACATGGCCCAGGGCACCGGTTTTGCCGGTGAGGGCAAACAGGTTGCCCGGATGGGGATCGGCGTGGAAGTAGCCGAATTCCAGCAGTTGCTGCAGGCCCGCGATCACCCCGGTGCGGATCAGGGCTGCCGGATCCAGGTTGCGGGCCTCCAGGGCCTGGCGTTCCTGCAGCTTGGTGCCGTTGATCCACTGGGTGGTGAGCACGTGCTCGCTGGAGAGCAGGCGCTCCACCCGGGGCACCGTGACCTCGGGCTGGGCCGCGAAAAGGCCGGCGAACCGCTCGGCGTTGTTCGCCTCCAGCCGGTAGTCGATCTCCTCAAACAGGGTGGAGCCGAACTCATCAATGATGTCGCCCAACCCGAAGCCCAGGTTGAGCGGCAGGAACGGGGCGGTGAGCACCCCCAGCAGCCGGATGATCACCAGGTCCCGCCGCAGGATGGTGGGCAGGTTTGGGCGCTGCACCTTCACGGCCACCCAGTGGCCATCGGCGAGCTGGGCCTTGTACACCTGCCCGAGGCTGGCGGCGGCCACCGGGTAGTCGGGGAACTGCTCGAAGAGCTGATCGGCCGGAGCGCCCAACTCCCGCTCGATCGTCGCCAGGGCGATGGCGTGGGGGAAGGGGGGCAGGTTGTCCTGCAGCTGGGTGAGCTGCTCCAGCCAGTCGCGCCGCACCAGGTCGGGGCGGGTGGAGAGGGCCTGCCCCACCTTGATGAAGCAGGGGCCCAGGGTGGTGAGGGTGGTGAGGATGCGCCGCCCCAGTTGCTGCTGAACGGCGGCATCGCTGCTGTTGCCCTGCACCACCAGCACCAGGGCCAGGCTGCCGAGCTGCCAGAGCACCACCAGCAGGCGGCTCACCAGCACCCAGGGGCGCAGCAGCAGCCAGCGCAGATCCCGCCCTGGGTCGTAGCGCGGCCTGCTGGCGGCTTCGGCGATGGTCACGG
>JBIIQK010000176.1:0-4245 GCA_044342135.1 Cyanobium sp. | reverse complement strand
CTGAAGGCGGGCCAGCAGCAGCCCGGTGCCCCCCGCCAGCACCACCACCGCCAGGCAGGCGGCGGTCCAGAGCGGTAAGCCCCAGCTCGCCACCGCCAGCGGCGCCACCACGGTGATCACGCCGCCCGCCAGAAAGGGTTGCAGCAGCAGTTGTTTGATCGAGAAGGCCGGCAGGGCATCGCTGCGGTCGTCGGGGTCGGCCATGCGCAGCAGCAGCAGGCCGCTGGCCGCCACCCCGGTGGCCTGACCGAACTCAATGATTCCCCGCTCAAACCAGTCCGCCGGCAGCACCCGTGGGGCCAGCAGCAGGGTGACCCCCAGGTTCCAGGCCAGGCCGCTGAGGGCCAGCACCGTGAGCGGTAGCCAGTCGGCCCGCAGCAGGCCCAAATCCAGCCCGGCGGTGGCGGCGGTGATCAGCAGATCCGCCGAGAGGGTGCCGATCTGGCTCTGCACCGGAGCGGAGGCCCAGTGGGCCTTGCCGCTGCGCTCCAGCAGCAGGCGCACCAGCAGGGAGCCCACGATCGCCAGCGGAAACACAGGCAGCGCGTCGACCACCAGAGCGACACCGTCACCCAGACCGGCGGTGAGCCAGCGCAGGGCGGCCAGCAGGGCCACACCCACCAGCACGGCCACGCCCGCCAGGGCCAGATTCACCGCCCAGGTGGCGGCTCCGGTGGGCGCGCCCTGGGTGGTGGCTGCGGCTCCGGGGGTGGCCCCTGGGCTGGCCGCGGCAGCGCGATCGGCCAGCAGCCAGCCGCGGTTGCGGCCCAGCACCACCACAAGCCCGCCCACCAGGGTGGAGGAGAGCAGCCCCACGGTGGCCATGGCCAGGCCGAGGGCCTGGCCGCCGGGAAAGCCCAGGGCCGCGTAGCTCGGACCCATGGCCGCGGCGGAGCCGTGGCCGCCCTCGTAGGCCACCTCGATCAGGCAGGCCATGATCGGGCTCACCCCCAGCCAGGGCTGCAGCACCAGCAGCACCGCCAGGCCCGCCACCACGTACTGGCCGAAGGCCAGCACCAGCGCCAGGGACACCTGCCCGGACACGGGCCGCCAGAGCCCCTCCAGCTTGGGCAGCGGTTTGCCCAGCAACAGGGAGCCGAACACCAGGGTGAGCAGTACCAGGGGCAGATCGGCCCACAGCTGCAGCACCTCGGCCGGCAGCAGTGGCAGCGGCCCTCCGGGAGCCAGCAGCAGGCCCAGGAGTCCGGCCAGCAGGGCCTCGGGGATGCCCCAGAGCCGCAATTGCAGGCGGGTGCCGATTGCGCGCCCCACCGCCAGGATCAGGCTGAGGCAGGCCATGGCCACGGCCAGCCAGCCCAAGCCCAGGAGGAGGTCGCTGTCCAGGGTGGCGATCACAGGCCGAAATGCCTGCGGAAGAAGGCTTCGGTGGCTTCCAGCACCGCGATCTGGGTGGTGCTGCTGCGGAAGCCATGGCCTTCGTTGGCGAACCGATGCACCTCCACGGGCACGGCGTTGGCCGTCAGGGCCGCCGCCATGCGATCGGTCTGCGCGGGGGGCACGACCAGGTCGTCGAGGCCCTGGAAAAAGATCACGGGACAGCGGATGCGATCGGCATGCTGCAGGGGTGAGCGCTCCGCGTAGGTGGCCTGCGCTGCGGGCCAGGGGCCCACCAGCCCATCGAGATAGCGGGCTTCAAAGCGGTGGGTGTCCTGGGCCAGGGAGCTGAGATCGGCCACGCCGTAGCGGCAGGCGCCGGCCCGGAACACGCCCGTGAAGCAGAGGGCCGCCAGGGTGGTGAAGCCGCCGGCGCTGCCCCCCTCGATGGCGATGCGCTCCGGGGAGGCCTGGCCCGCGGCCACCACGGCCTGGGCCGCCGCGGCGCAATCGGCCACATCCACCACGCCCCACTGACCGTTCAGCCGTTCGCGGTAGGCCCGGCCGAAACCGGTGGAGCCGCCGTAGTTCACATCCACCACCCCCCAGCCGCGGGACGTCCAGAACTGAATGCCCAGGCTCAGGCCGCGCCGGGCCATGCTCGTGGGCCCGCTGTGGCTTTTCACCAGCAGGGGCGAATCGGCCGTGGCCCCGCCGGCCGGTGGATAGAACCAGGCGTGGGTGCGCTGCCCCCCATGGCCGGCGAACCAGAGGGGTTCGGGTTGGCTGATGTCTCCGGGCTCCAGCGGGCAGGGGGCCACGGGCGTATGCCGCCAGGTGCCGCTGGCGATCTCCAGTTCCAACAGACCCTCCGGGCTGGTGGGGCTGCTGGCCACGGCCACCAGCTGGCCCGCCTCCGCGCTCAGGGCAGCCAGGTCGTCGAAGGGCAGCTCCAGGGGCTGCCAGGCCGCCGGCGTGCCCACCCGATCGGGGTCGAGGTCGACCCGTCCCAGCTGCCACACCCCGTCCCGGCAGGCGGCGGCGATGAGCTGCTGGCCGTCCCAGCTGGTGGTGCGCATGCCATACACCCACTGGGGCATGGCGAACTCCGCCTGCAGCGGCAGCAGCGCCTGCCACTGGCCGGAGCGGGTGTGGAGGCGCTGCAGGTTCCACCAGCCCGAGGCGTCGCTGGCGACCACGAGCTGCTCCGGGCCGATCCACAGCGGCTGAAACACCGAGATGGGCCGAGGGGCTGCCCCGGGCGTTTCCGGGCTGGCTGCTCCAGCCACCCGCCGCACCCGCTCCAGGCTGCCTGCGGCGTTGACATCGGCCAGCCACAGCTGGCTGGCTTCCCAGGGCATCCCGGGCTGCTGCCACTCCACCCAGGCGAGCTGGCGCCCGTCGGGGCTCAGGGTGGCGTAGCCGCAGAAGTCGGCGGGCTGGTGCACCAGCTGGGGCTCTCCCCCCGCCAGGGGCACCGCCACCAGCTGGTCGCGGCCAGCGCTCTCCATCACGCCGATCCAGCGCCGGCGGGGGGCATCGATCAGTCCATCGGCGAAGGCCCGCTCCGCCGGTTCGGTGAGGCGCCGCGGCGGCTGGATGGGCAGGCCGCCCCCGGCGTCGAGGCCGAGATGCCACAGGCAGCGGTCGCCGTCATCGACAAACACCAGGTCGTGGTCCCCAACCGCGTAGGCCCCACCGCCGTACTCATGCACCCGGCTGCGCAGGTTGCGGGGGGCGGGGGTCAGTTCGAGGGCGTCGCCACCCTGGGCTGAGCGCTGCATCAGCGTGGTGCGCCCCTGCTCCTGGGGGCGCTGCTCCAGCCACAGCAGCCGTCCGTTGCGCAGCACCGGTTCCTTCAGGCTCGGCGTGCGTCCCACCACCAGGGCTGCCGGCAGGGGCTGGCGCTGTGGGGCGGAGGTGGCGTCGGGTGGGGGCGCGTTCAACGGTGTGGGGTGCACGCGGGGGCGCCGGCGGGCCGCCGTAGGATCCAATTCAATCTCTTCACGATCCCGTTGGCCCGCAGTTCCGCCAGCAGCTTCGCCCAGATGGCTCGCTCAGCGGTGCAGGCCACCCGCGGCGTGCAGGTGCCGAAGGAGGTGCTCGAGGAGCCCCCCCTCACCATCCACACCCTGGGGGATGCGGTGCTGCGCACTCCCGCCAAGCGCATCAGCAAGGTGGATGAGAGCGTGCGGGACCTGGCCCGGGACATGCTGCGCAGCATGTACAGCGCCCGGGGCATTGGCCTGGCGGCCCCCCAGGTGGGGGTGCACAAGCAGCTCCTGGTGATCGATCTCGATCCAGAGAATGCCGCTACCCCCCCGATGGTGCTGATCAACCCGGAGATCGGCTCCTTCGGGGCCGCCATCGAGACCTACGAGGAGGGTTGCCTGAGCATCCCCGGGGTCTACCTCAATGTGGTGCGTCCGGCGGCCGTCGAGGTCACCTACCGCGACGAGATGGGTCGCCCCCAACGGGTCAAGGCCGATGGCCTGCTGGCCCGCTGCATCCAGCACGAGATGGACCATCTCAACGGCGTGTTGTTCGTCGATCGGGTCACCGATGAGCTGAGCCTCAATGAGGGGCTGCAGGAGAAGGGGTTCAACCGCGCCGACGTCCAATCCATTCGCTGAGATCCCCCGATGCCGATGAAACCGCTGGCCGGCCTCTTTCTGGCCCTGGCCTGCATCCTGGGGATCGCTTCGACGGGCTCGGTGTTTGAGCTGGCCTATGGCGAGCCCGACCTGGGTGCCCAGGCCACCGGGTGGATCCTGGGGCTGAGCCTGCCGGGCACGGTGGTGGCCCTGCTGGTCGCCATCCGGATCAACAAGCCAGCCTAGCCCTGTCGGGCTGGCCTGCATACGATTGCGTTCACCGACCTCCCGGAAGCTGTGATGCGAGTGCCAGATC
>JBIIQK010000174.1:0-4260 GCA_044342135.1 Cyanobium sp. | reverse complement strand
CAGCCCACCAGGGCGACCAGGCCAAGGCTGCTGATTTGGGGCCGGGAACGCTCAGGGGTGTTGCTCATGGCAGGGCCTCCTTGAGATCAGCGCCAGTGGCCAACAACTGATCGGCGGTGATGTGCACACCAAACTCACCGGCCAGCTCGGCCCCGAGGGTGCCGTGCAGACCGATCACCAGAAACAGGCCGAGGCCAACCAGCAGGTAGAGCCACTGCACCTGTCGGCCCATGTCGCGGCGCCAGACAAAACGCTGATAGCCGCGCCACACCGTCATCGCGACGATCACCAGCAGGATCACCACGCCGCCCACGCCATGCCAGAGCATCGTCTCCATGCTCTGCAGCCCGATGGTGCTGGTGACCCCCGGCAGGGGCACCGCCAGGAGCATCTCGAAAAAACCAGCCGCCACGGTAAAAAAGGTGGCGATGGCGCAGGCCAGCAGGTTGTACCAACCCACATCGTGGAAGCCGCCGCGGGTCACCGGCAGGGCCAGAAAGCGGAACACCCGCTTTTCCACTGGATAGAGGGCGCCGGCGATGTCAAAGGCGATGGCGATCACGAACAAGCCGATCGTGAGATGCACCAGGTTGGGGTGAATCGGCAGGGCATAGGGCAAGCCATTGGAGCCCAGGTCGGAGGCCAACTGCTCGATCGGTGAGCCGGCCGGAATGAACGGCGTTGCCGCGGAAAGAAGAAGACGTGCCATCACACCAATCCCGCCCGCATGGCCTGTACCACCGGCACCGTGTGTAGCCCGTACACCCAGATCAACTGGTTGCCGAGGGTGACCTGCACCACGATCAGGGCACTGAGCAGACCGCCAGCACCGAGGAAGGCCAGGGGCAACTGCTGGGGATCCTTGCTACGGATCACGTAGCGCCATCCCGACATCAACGACAACACACCGGCCAACGACCAACCGATGGTGCTGTGCAGGTTGAGAATGTCGCGGGAGGCCCCGTAGGGATTGGCCAACCCCGCTTCCACCTGGCCGAAGATGATCGCCACAAAGATGGCGGCAGTGGCGAACAGCAGATTCCAGAAGCTGACCTCAAACAGGGCCGGCCGGCGGGTCAGAACACCGATCAGATCAAAGACAAACGTGATCAGCCCCATGGCGATCACAAAGTGCACAACGATGGGATGGAGGGTGTCCATCCAGGGCAGGTTGTGGTCGTTGAGCGGCGGCAGCAGCTCAAGCATGGGACCCACGGAAGACAGGGATGCCAACCACGTTGCAGAGACCCTGGCAAGGGCGCCGCAAGCTGTGATGGTTTGCTACACCCCCGTTCTGTTTTGCTGACCGCGAACCCTCTCTAGGCGGGCCATTTCATACCCAGCGGTCGATTTAAAGTGGCACCTCATCCGTACCTTGTCCGTTGACGGTTCCCGCTTCCCCAACCCTGCGCTGGGTGACCGCCGCCCTGCTGTTTGCTGCAGCCGGGCTGTCGATCGTGCTGCCCTTTGTCTCGGCCACCCTGCTCACCATTGCCGTCGGCGCCGTGTCCGTGGTTGCGGGGGTGTCCCAGCTGCTGCGCCTCACCGGCGAGCCCGATACCAAGGGCAAGATCTTCCGTCTGCTCTCCGGCCTGCTCTACCTAGGCGGCGGCGTGTGGGTGCTGGCCTTCCCGGTGGCCAGCGAAGTGAGCCTCACCCTGTTTGTGGGCTTCCTGCTCGCCTTTGAAGGGGTGATGGAACTGGCCGCCGCCGCCACCGGCCAGGGGCCTGCCCGCGCCCTGGTGCTGCTGGACGGCATTGTCACCGCCGTACTCGGCGGCATGTTGATCGCCGAATGGCCCTCAGACAGCATCTGGGCGATCGGCATGTTGTTCGGCATTGGTCTGGCTTTCTCCGCCATCAACCTGATCACGGCTCCGAGTCAACCAGCCGCTTGAGCTGGAGCTCGCCCACGGCGGCGGCATCGAGACGGCGGGGATCGGCGAATCCCAGGCTTCCCCCTTCCGCCAGCACCTCCACGCTGTTGGCCGAACCCATGGCAGGTGCCAGCACCACCCGGTGCCCCAGGGCTTGCAGTTTCGCCGTGGTGTCGGGGCTGAGGCCCTGCTCCATACTGATCTGGTCGGGCCACAGCTGGGAGTGGATGCGGGGGGTCGCCACCGCTGAGGCCAGGTTCAGGCCATACACCAGGCGGTTGAGCAGCACCTGCAGCACCGTGGTGATGATGCGGCTCCCCCCGGGGCTGCCCGTGGCCAACCAGGGGCGCCCATCGCGGCGAAACACCAGGGTGGGGGTCATCGAACTGAGGGGCCGTTTGCCGGGGGCAATGGCATTGGCCGCTCCCTGCACCAGCCCGTAGGCATTGGCTACCCCGGGCTTGGCGGTGAAGTCGTCCATCTCGTTGTTGAGCAGGAAACCGGCACCGGGAACGCTGATGCCGCTGCCGTAGGCGAAGTTGAGCGTGGTGGTGAGGGCCACCAGCCCCCCCTGGCGATCGGCCACGGACAGATGGGTGGTGTTGGTGCCGCCGGAGCTGGGGGCCTCGGCGGCCAAGTCGGCCGCCGGACGATGGCGATCGCTGCGGATGCGGGCCCGCTGACCGTCGGCATGGGCCGGGCTGAGCAGGCGCTCCAGGGGCATGGCCACCTGGTCGGGGTCTCCGAGCCACTGGTTGCGGTCGCGGTAGGCGAGGTTCATCGCCTCCACCATGCGGTGCAGGCTGGCGGCGCTGTTGAGGCCCAGCTGGGCCAGGGGCATGGGCTCAAGCACCTGGAGCAGCTGCACCAGGGTGACGCCCCCACCGCTGGGGGGCGGCATCGTGAGCACCGTGTGGCCGTGGAAGCGCACCTGCAACGGCCGCACCAGCTGGGCCCGGTAGCCGTCGAGATCGGCATGGCGAATCAGCCCGCCCCGTTGGCCCATCAACGCCACCAACGCGTCGGCGATCGGGCCCTGGTAGAAACCGCGCTCACCCTGGGCCGCGAGCCGTTGCAGGCTGGCGGCGAGCAGGGGCTGGCGCCAGCGGTCGCCGGGGCGCAGCGGACGCGCCAGGAACAGCGCGTTGGAGGTGGGGTCGGCCCGGAGTAACGGCGCCGCCTCCCGCAGGGAATCGGCCAGCTCCTTGCCCACCGGGAACCCCTGCTGGGCAAGGCGAATGGCCGGAGCCAGCACGGCGGCCCGCGGCAGGCGGCCATAGCAGCGCTGGGCCAGGAGCAGCCCGGCGGGCGTGCCGGGCACCGCCACGCTCAAGGGGCTGCGGGTGGCCCGCTGGCGATCAACCTCGCCATCGGGAGCCAGGAACATCCCGGCCGTGGCGGCCAAGGGAGCGGTTTCGCGGAAGTTCACCGCCACCGCCGTGCCTCCGCCCAGCCGCACTTCCGGGCTGGCCCCAGCGCCCGCCCCTGGAGGCGGCAGACAGCCGCGGGCCGCGGCCGGCGAGGGGCCCGGCAACCAGAGCACCAGAAAACCGCCACCGCCCAGGTTGCCGGCCTGGGGCAGGGTCACCGCCAGGGCGAACGCCGTGGCCACCGCCCCATCCACCGCGTTGCCGCCTTGGGCGAGCACTGTCGCGCCCACCCGGGACGCCACCTGCTCCTGGCTGGCCACCATGCCCCCAGGCGACCACGGACTGTGAAAGCGCTGGCCGCGTTCCTGCAACACGTCGCCGCGCACCGGGCCCGCCAGCACCAGCCCCAATCCCAGTAGCGGTCGCCATCCGTTCATGGGGTCGGAAGCGCTCCAGCCGGCGCCCCGTAGCCACCGCCGCCGGGGGTTTCGATGCGCAGGGCCTCACCGGCCTGCAATTCCAGCTCACAGCACCCCTCCAACGGCCGCATGGAGCCATCCCGAGCGATCCAGCTGTTGCGGCCGCAGGCGCCGGGCAAGCCGCCGGCCAGCCCCGCCGGCGGCACCCGGCGGGCGCCGGAAATCAGGGCTGCGGTCACGGGCTCGAGGAACCGCAGCTGCCGCACCACACCATCACCACCCCGGAAGCGGCCGGCGCCCCCCGAACCCGTGCGGATCGCAAACTGCTCAACCCGCAACGGAAACCGGGCCTCGAGGATTTCTGGATCGGTGAGCCGGGAATTGGTCATGTGGCTCTGCACCGCCGAGGCACCCGCGAAGCCTTTGCCGGCGCCGGTGCCGCCGCAGATGGTCTCGTAGTACTGGCAGCGGGCAGTCCCGAAGCTGAGGTTGTTCATCGTGCCCTGGGCGGCCGCCTGGATCCCCAGAGCGGCAAACAGGGCATTGGCCGCCGCCTGGGAGATCTCCACGTTGCCGGCCACCACCGCCGCCGGG
>JBIIQK010000173.1:0-4261 GCA_044342135.1 Cyanobium sp. | reverse complement strand
AGGCGCCCAGCCCGGCGGCGGCAGCACCGGTTCGAGCCCCGGCACGCACCCCTGAGCGCAGCGACGACGACCTGTTTGACCTGGGGGCCATGGAGGGGCTCACCATGGCCGACCTGCTGGGCCCGGACCCGGGCCGTCAGCGCCCGGCCAAGACCGCGCCTGCCGCGACGTCCCAAGCCGTGGCGGCGACGGCGCGCAGCGTCGACGATTTCGATTTTGATGAAGAGGCCTTCCTGGCCGCCCTCGACGACCACGAACCCCATGGCACCACCGGGGAAGTGGTGCGGGGCACGGTGATCGGCCTGGAGAGCGACGGCATCTATGTCGACATCGGCGGCAAGGCCCCCGGCTTCATGCCCAAAAAGGAATGTGGCCTTGGGGTGATCACCAATCTCAAGGAGCGCTTCCCCAAGGGCCTGGAGGTGGAAGTGCTGGTGACCCGGGAGCAGAACGCCGACGGCATGGTCACCATCAGCGCCCGCGCCCTGGCCCTGCGCCAAAGCTGGGAGAAGGTGCGCCAGCTGGAGAAGGAGGGCAAGGTGGTGCAGGTGAAGGTGAACGGCTTCAACCGCGGCGGCATCACCTGTGACCTGGAAGGCCTGCGCGGCTTCATTCCCCGCTCCCAGCTCCAGGAGGGCGAAAACCACGAGGCCCTGGTGGGCAAGACCCTGGGCGCCGCCTTCCTGGAGGTGAACCCGGAAACCAGAAAGCTGGTGCTCTCCGAGAAGAAAGCCGCCACCGCCGCCCTGTTCCAGAACCTGGAAGTGGGCCAGCTGGTCGAGGGTCAGGTGGTGTCGATCAAGCCCTATGGCCTGTTCATCGACCTGGGCGGCGTCAGCGGTTTACTCCACCAGTCCGCGATCACGGGCGGCCAACTGCGCGACCTGCGCGAAGTGTTTGGCCAAGGAGACCGGGTCCAGGCGCTGATCACCGAACTGGATCCAGGACGGGGCCGCATCGCCCTCAACACCGCCCTGCTAGAGGGCCAGCCCGGCGAACTGCTGATCGATCGCGACAAGGTGATGGCCGAAGCCGCCGACCGGGCCAACCGGGCCCGCTCCGTGCTGCGCCAACAGGAACAAGGGGCGGGATGAGCGAGGCCCCTGCTGCCGCGGTGACGCCCACCACCTCCCCCGACTGGGAGCTCGACTACTACTCCCGGCCGATCCTCGAACCCGACGGCAAGAAGCGCTGGGAACTGCTGATCTGCTCCACCCCGCAGGTGCCGACCAGCGGAGAGGAGTCAGGACCATCCTTCCGCTGGGTGATGCCCTGCCCGGCCTCCAGCGTCAATTCCATTTGGCTCAAGGAGGCTCTGGAGCAAGCCCTGCTAGCCGCCGCGGATCAGGGCTTCGCCCCCCCGCGGCGCCTGCGCTGCTGGCGGGCTTCGATGCGCACCATGGTGCAGCGGGCGGCTGAGGGGCTCGGAATGGAACTGGTTCCCAGCCGTCGCACCTATGCCCTGGTGAGCTGGCTGCAGGAGCGGGAACGGGAGGTGTACCCCCAGGAGCCGGGCTACCTGGCCGGCCCCCTGGCGCCCCCGCCCCTGCCAATCCGACCCATCGCCGTGCCCCTGCCGGAGGCGGCCCGGGGCGAGAGCTGGGCCTGGGCCACCCTGCCCCTCGAGGCCTTGGCGGGGGCCGCGGAATGGGAGCTCGGCTTTGCGGGCCTGGTGCCCCTGCCGCCAGACCTGCCCCCCCAGGTGCCGGTGCCGGGGATTCGTCTGTTCAGCTCCGCCCGTGCCCTGGCCCTGGCGGGCTGGCTGGCGGGGCTCGAGCCCGTGCGCCTGGAGATCAGTGGCCAGCAGCTGGTGCTGGAAGCGGGCCTGGAAGACCGCTGGCTGCTGAGCGATCTGCCAGCGGATGAGGCGGGGGCCGCTGCGGCCGCCTTCACCGCAGCCCGCCAGCAGGCTGGAGGGCTGCAATTCCTGGCCGTTCAGGCCCGCGAAGACGACCAGCGCTTCGAGGGCTTCTGGCTGCTGCGCGACCTCCCCGACGCCTGACCCCTGGCTCCCACCCATGGCCGAAGCGCTCGATCCGCCCTTTGACCGGCCCGACCGGGACTTCAACGGCCTGCCTGGCTGGACCTGGGTGGGCACCTACGGCGGCTACTACCTGCAATGCGATCAGCTGCAGGGGTTTGAGCATGGGTTTTTCACCCGTCAATGGCACGGGCGGGGACCGGAGGTGCTGGCGGGCTACGTGAGCGCGGGCATCAGCGTGCACCGCCTGCGCCAGGTGCACAGCGCCCTGGTCCTGCCGGCCAGCCAGGCCACGGCCGAGCCCTGGCCGGAAGCGGATGGCCTGGTAAGCGATGCGGGAGGCCAGAGCCTCTGGGCCTGCGGCGCCGACTGCACCCCCGTGCTGTTCGCTGATCCGGTCACGGGGCGCGTGGCGGCCTGCCATGCCGGCTGGCGCGGGGTGGCCGGCGGAATTCTGGGAGCCGCCGTTCTGCAGCTGGAGGCCAGCGGCAGCCAGCGGGCCGACCTGCTCGTGGCCCTGGGACCAGCCATCGGCGGATCCCGCTACCAGGTGGAACGCCACGTGACGGAGCATGTGGCGCGCTCCCTGGCCCCCAGCGCCGATCCCGGGCAGCTGCCAGCCCTACTGGACGACCTGCGCCACTGTGGGGCACTTCAGGAGGATGGGGAGGATCCCGATCGGGACCGCCTGGACATCCGGGCAGCGGCCAGGCGCCAGTTGGAACACCTGGGGCTGAGGGCGGATCGGATGGCCACCTGCCCCCTCTGCACCGCCGAGGAGACGCTGCTGTTTCACTCCTGGCGCCGGGATCAGGTCAAGGCCGTGCAATGGAGCGGCATCGTTTCCCAAGCATGAATGCTGGGCCAGTCCATGGGCCTGGATACGGTCAACGGAGCCCATCTTGCGGAGAATGCGATCCGTCATCGCATCGGATTGCTGACCCTTCGGTTGCAGCAGGGTCGAACCCTGCGCCATAATGCGGATGTTGCATAAATCTCATCCATGCTCACTGGTGCTGACCTCCTCGCGAAGGTCAAAGAACTCGGAGATGTGAGCCCGTCCGATCTCGTCCGAGCTTGTGGCTACGTCTCACACAAAAAAGACGGCTCGGAGCGTCTCAATTTCACGGCCTTCTATGAGGCCCTGCTGAACGCCAAAGGCGTTGATTTCGGCAGCACGGCCAAAACCGGAAAAGGCGGCCGCAAGCTCAGCTTCAACACCAAGGTGCAATTCAACGGCAACCTGATGGTGGGCAAGGCCTACACCGCCATGCTCGATCTCAAGCCCGGCGATGAATTCGAAATCAAGCTGGGTCGCAAGCAGATTCGACTCGTTCCCCTGGGGGCTGAAGACGAGGAGGAGTGATCGCGAGGGCAACCTGCTCGGCGACCTTGATGCCATCGATCGCCGCCGAGAGGATTCCACCGGCATAGCCGGCCCCCTCGCCGGCCGGATACAACCCTGGGGTGTTGCAGCACTCCAGGGTTGTGCCATCTCTGGGCAGGCGGACGGGCGATGAGGTGCGGGTCTCCACGCCAGTGAGCAGCGCATCGTCCATCAGAAAGCCGGGAATGCGACGGGCAAAGGCCGGCAGCGCTTCCCGGATGGCCGTCAGCACAAACTCCGGCAGGCAGCCGTCCAAGTCACCGAACTGCACCCCTGGCTGATAGGAAGGCTCCACCCCCTGGGCCGCGGCCAGGCTGGGCCGGTGGGCCAGAAAATCGCCCACCCGCTGGGCCGGGGCCCGATAGCTGGATCCGCCGGCCGCGAAGGCCCGGGCTTCCCAGTGGCGCTGGAAAGCCACGCCAGCCAGCGGGTCCTCCGGCCCCTCGCCGTAAGGCACCAGGTCTGCCAGTTCCACCGTGACGACAATGCCGCTATTGGCGTTGCGCTCATTGCGGGTGTGCTGACTCATGCCATTGGTCACCACCCGTCCCTCCTCGGAGGTCGCACCCACCACCAGTCCGCCGGGACACATGCAGAAGCTGTAGACGCTGCGTCCCGCAGTGGCCGGTCCCTGGCAATGGTGCACCAACTTGTACTCCGCCGGACCGAGCCGGGGATGGCCGGCGGCCTCTCCCCAGCGGGCCCGGTCAATCAGGCTCTGGGGGTGTTCGATGCGCAGACCCACCGCAAAGGGCTTGGGCTGCATCGCCACACAACTGTCCTGGAGCATGGCGAAACTGTCGCGGGCGCTGTGGCCCAGGGCCAGCACCACCCGAGTGGCGGCGATCCGCTCCCCACCGGCCAGCCACAGGCCCCGGACGGAGCGATCCTCC
>JBIIQK010000172.1:0-4308 GCA_044342135.1 Cyanobium sp. | reverse complement strand
GCGGCCCCGGCCCGTGAGCCTGGGCAGCCGGTAGCGCAGCTGGGCCAGTTCCACCTGCAGACGCCCGGCCGCGCTGGCGGCCCGCTGGGCAAAGATGTCGAGAATCAGCTCGCTGCGGTCGCTCACCGGCAGATCCAGCAGGCGCTCCAGGTTGCGGGCCTGGACGGGGGTGAGTTCCCGGTCGGTGACCACCAGGGTGGCCCCGAGCCGCCGGGCTTCGAGGGCCGCTTCGAGCACCTTGCCCTCACCCCAGAGGGTCTGGGCTGCCACCTGGCTGCGCCGCTGTTCCACCACGCCCACCGGAACCCCACCGGCGCTGCACACCAGGCCCTCCAGTTCGGCGATCAGGCGCTGGGCGCCGCCGCGATCACCGGGGGTGAGGGCCAGCAGCAGCACCCGTTCCTGGCCGGCGGTGGAGGTTGGGCTGCCCGGCAGCGGTGCAGACCCGGTTGCCGGGGCGATGGTGAGGGGATCCCGGCTGCAGAGCAGGGCCAGATCGGCTTCGGCTTCGGCCTGCCAGGGCTCGGGCGCGTCGGGTTGGGCCACCAGCAGCTCGGCCGGCCACTGCCCCCCGGCCTGGGCCTGGTCGCCGAAGCGCAGCCACAGCCGGGGGGTCAGATCCAGCCCCACGATCCCCTCCTGGCGGTCCGGCCGTAGGTGCTTGGAGCGGCCGCAGCAGGTGAGCAGCCGCAGGTCTGTGCCCTGGCGCCGCTCCGAGCCGGGTAAGCGCTCCAGCAGCCGGCCCGATTGCTCCAGGGGGCCTACCCACAGCAGACGGCACAGGCCGCGGCTGTCCACCACCAGGGTGAGGGGCAGCTCCAGCTCGCGGCTTTCGCTGGCCAGGCGCTGCAGGCAGAGCAGTTCGGCCACCTGATCCTCGGGATGGCGCCGATGGCAGAGCCGCTCCAGGCGCCGTTTCTGGGCGGGGCGCAGGCCGGCCGTGCGCCCCGCCAGCACGCCCTGTTTCACCACCGGCGACCCGCGGCTGCGGCCTGGCTCATGGGCGCTTCACCTGCACCCAGCGGATGCCGGCGGCCCGGGCCCCGGCTCCATCTTCCGGACTGTCCCCCACGTGCCAGACCTCCGAGGCGCCCAGGTTCAGCCTGGCCAGGGCTTGGTGAAACGGCAAGGGATCGGGTTTGGCCGCTCCTGCGGCCGAGGACATCACCACCGCGTCCAGCCAGGGGGCCAGGTCCAGGGATTCCAGCAGGCCGGGCAGGCGACTGTCGAAGTTGCTCACCACCGCCAGTTTCAGGCCGCGGCGGTGCCAGGCCTCCAGCTGGGCCGGCACATCCGTATAGACCCGCCATAGGTCGGCCTGGGCAAAGCGCTCAAACAGCTCCCGGCCCAGTTCCGGAGGCAGGGCGGTGGCGGGCTGGCTCGTGGCCCCAACGGCGGCCAGCACCTCGGCGATGCGGGCACTCCACCATGCGATCTCGGCCGCTTCCAGGGCTTGCCCGCTGAGGCCGGGAAAGGCCAGGGGCGGGGCTTGGCGATAGACACGGGGAAAGGCCTGATCGATGGCGGCCGCCTCCACCGCCAGTCCCTGGCGGGCCGCCACCGCGGCATAGGTGTGCCCCACGCCGGCCCTCAGGCCGATCAGGGTGCCCATGGCATCGAGCAGCAGCCCTCTGGGGGTCATCGCCGCCAATCCGCCAGCCAGCCGGCGGCCACCCGCAACTGGTGGGATTGGCCAGGCAGGCGGGCCAGGTAGGCCAGCCTGCGGATCTGGAAGGCCGCCGGTCCCGCCAGGGTGAAGCCCCCGCCGGTGAGGCTGGCCTCCCCTTCCCCGAGGCTCATCATTTCGCCGAGGTCTTTGTACTGGAAGGCCTCCAGTGGGTCTCCGGCCAGGGAATGGAGCAGGTTGCCAGCCAGGCAGTCGGCCTGTTGGAAGGCGACCTGGGCTGTGGCGGGCAGGGGTGCGGCGGAAGCATCGGGCTCCGACTGCTCCACGTGCGCAATGTCGCCAAGGGCGAAGATCCGGGGCTGGTCCCGCAGCCGCAGGCTGGGTTCGCACACCAGCCGACCCAGCCGGTCGACGGAGGCGGCAGGGGTGAACGCCGGGGCGCTGAACTGCAGGCCGGCTGTCCAGATCACGGCCTCAACGGCGAGCTGCTCCGGGCCGCCAGGTCCCTGCAGGTCGATGCTGCTGGCCCCCACCGCCGTGACCCGGGTGTGGGTGCGCAGGCGCACATCCCGGCGCTGCAGGGCCCGTTCGGCCTGCTCCCGGTTGAAGGCCTTGGCCTGGGGCAGCAGGCCTGGTCCCTGTTCGATCAGCTCGAGGATGGCCCGGCCGTCTAGCTGATCGGCCAGCTTGCAGGCCAGTTCCACGCCGCTGGCCCCCGCCCCCACCACCGCCAGGCGTTGCAGGGGCCTGGCCTGCTCCTTCAGGGTGCGGATTAGCTTCTGCAACCGCTCCACATCCGCCAGGGTGCGGAATCCCAGGCCGTGCTCCGCCACGCCGGGGATGCCGAAGCTGTTGGCCCGGGCACCGGTGGCCACCACCAGGCGCGAGTAGGGCAGGCTCCGTCCGCCGGCGGTCTGCACCAAAGCGGCGGCCGTGTCGATTTGGTCCACCCGGTCCTGCAGCCAGGCCACGCCCTTGCCAGCCAGCAGGGTGTCGTAGCGGGGCGCGATCTCCCAGCTGCGCAGTTCGCCGCTGAGGAGTTCGTAGAGCAGGGGTAGGAACAGAAAGCGATCGTTGGGTTCGATCAGCAGAATCGGCGGGTGCTGCCCGCGGGCTGCCAGCGCCAGGGCCGTATACAGCCCCCCGAAGCCGCCCCCCACAATCACGACCGGGGCTGTTGCCGGCGTCGCCGCAGACTCCGCCATTGCTTTGTGGTCCGTTGGCGACACCGTCAACCGAACCCTAACCAGCGACTCACGCCAAGGGCGATGATGGCTGGATGCAGACGGCTACAGCCCCTACCCTTCCCCCTGACTGCGCCGGGCGGGCGATTGACCTGGCGGCGGTGCGGGAGCAGCTGACTCCCCTGTCGGCCCAGGAGCGCCTGCGTTGGGCCCAGGAGACCTTCGGCCCGGGGTTTGCGCTCACCACCAGTTTCGGAATCCAGGCGGCCGTTCTGCTTCACATGGTGAGTGAGCTCGGCCAGCAGACCGGCCGGCCGGTGCCGGTGATCTGGGTGGACACGGGCTATCTCCCCCCGGAGACCTACCAATACGCCGACCAGCTGGTGCAGCGGCTCCAGCTCAATCTGGTGGTGGCCCAGGCCACCATGAGCCCAGCCCGGATGGAAGCCCTCCATGGCCGGCTCTGGGAAACCGAGCAGGTGGGAGATCTCGAGCTATACCACCGGATTCGCAAGGTCGAACCCCTGGACCGGGCCCTCACGGACGCTGGGGTCACCTGTTGGGCCAGTGGGGTCCGCGGCACCCAGACTGACCACCGCCGGGCCATGGAGCCCCTGGACCCGGTGCGCCAGCGCTGGTCGCTGCGGCCCCTGCTCTCCTGGACCAAGCGGGATGTGTACTACTACATGGAGGAGCAGCAGCTCCCCCAGCACCCCCTGTTTGCCCAGGGGTATTCCACGGTGGGCGACTGGCACTCCAGCGCTCCCGATGCGGGTGAGCTGAGCGGCCGTGCCACCCGGTTCGGAGGGCTCAAGCAGGAATGCGGCATCCATCTGCCCGGCCTGATGGGCGAGGGCATCTGAGCGAGGGGCAATGGCTGTTGATCGGCAACAGCCGATGGCACTGGGCCAAGGGTGACCCCGGCGCCCTGCAGATCTCGAGTGAGGCTCCGGGCCAGGGGGGGAGTGGGACGTTGACCGGTTGGGCAGCGGTGGGCCCCCTGCCCGCCCCGGTCCCCTGGCCCGCGGGCTGCCGCCTGGACACGGCCCAGGTTCCCCTGGCGTCCCTGCCCCCCTGGTTGGGGGTGGACCGGGCCCTGGTGGGGTGGCGTGCCTGGCAGCAAAGCGCAACGGCCGTGCTGGTGGCCGATGGCGGCACGGCCCTGAGCCTCACCCGGGTTCACGCCGATGGGGTGTTCGCTGGGGGGCGGCTGATGGCCGGGGCAGGCCTGCAGCTGCGGGCCCTGCAGACGGCTACCGACGCCCTGCCCGCGCTGGAGCCGCCACCAGTCCTGCCAGGCCGCGGCTGGCCCCATGCCACCGCCGAGGCCATGGCCGCCGGCGTGCTGCGGGGGCTGGCGGCGGCGGTCGCCCAGGCCGGCCGCGAGGTGCTGGCGGAGGAACCCCGCTGCACGCTCTGGATCACCGGGGGCGACGGCCCCCTGCTGGCACCCCTGGTGCGGGAATTGCTGGCTGGCAGCTCCCTCAACGTGGTGCT
>JBIIQK010000171.1:0-4339 GCA_044342135.1 Cyanobium sp. | reverse complement strand
CGAGGGCCAGCAGGCCGGCGCGGAAATCGGTGCGCTCGGCGGGATCAAACAGGAAATTGCCGCTGATCTCCAGCCCCATCAAGCCGGCTGCCCCATCCTCCAGATCCATCGCTGCCTCACTCCGCTGAAGCAGCAGTCGCTGCCGCTCGGCCCCGGGGTAGCCACCGGAGCAGGTGAGGCTCAGCTCGGCCAGAGCCCCCAGCCGTTCCATGGCTTCCTCCCGCACGGCCCCGTCGATGAACCCCGTCCACACCGGTTCCCAGGTGCGCAGAGCCTGGTCGGCGGCGGCGACTACGGCGGCCAGCTCCTGGGGGTGCTGGCTTCCCTCCAGCAAATCGCGCTGCGGCAGCATTAGATCCGGGCCTATTCAGCCATCACCCAGGCGCACCACCGCCAGGGGTTTGGACTGCTGGAGGCTGATCCAGGGCATCTCGACGCCATTGGCCGTTTCGGCCAGTAGCAGCCAGTGGCCCTCCTCCACCCGGTTGCGCAGGCTGCGGATGCGGTCGTCCTCCTCGGAGCGCACGCTGGCCGCGGCGGCGAAGCTGCCCATCCAACCCGAGCCCATGCCGAGCAGGGCGCCGATCAGGTGCTGGCTCCAGGCGCCGGCGAAGGCGAAGGTGTCGAGGTCGGTGATGTAGGTGAAGGTGAGGCCGGCCAGGAAGCCGAAGGGGATCAGCCAGCGGGCCATCGAGCGCTGGCGGTTGCGGCGGGCCACCGCCGGATTGAGCCGTGCCACGTCAGCCAGAGCCTGCTCCCCTTCGCCGATGGCTTCCAGCTGCACCAGCGGCGGCTGCAGGGCCGCCAGCCGATCCCGCAGCTGATGCAGCCGTTTGCGGTCGTTCAGCACCACCACCACACTCGTGCCCACGCTGCGCTCTGCTCCTTTGGGATGGGGGGATTCTCGCCGCTCACTACACTGCACCGCCGGCTCACCCACCTCCCCGCCGGGCATGACAAAGGTTCTCGTTTCGGATCCCATCGACCAGGCGGGGATCGACATCCTGTCCCAGGTGGCCACGGTGGACGTGCGCACCGGGCTGCCGCCTGAAGAACTCAGGGCGATCATCGGCGACTACGACGCCTTGATGATCCGTTCCGGCACCACCGTGACCGCCGACATCATCGAAGCCGCCGACAAGCTGCGGATCATCGGTCGTGCCGGCGTCGGGGTCGACAACGTGGATGTGCCGGCCGCCACCAAGCGGGGTGTGCTGGTGGTGAACTCCCCCGAGGGCAACACCATCGCCGCCGCCGAGCAGGCCCTGGCCCTGATGCTGGCCCTCTCGCGCCATGTGCCCCATGCCCACGCCAGCACCATGGCCGGCGGTTGGGATCGCAAGAAATATGTGGGCAACGAGCTCTACAAGAAAAAGCTCGGCGTGGTGGGCCTGGGCAAGATCGGCTCCCACGTGGCCCGGGTGGCCAAGGCCATGGGCATGGACGTGATGGCCTACGACCCGTTTGTCTCGGCGGAGCGGGCCCAGCAGATGCAGGTGCGGCTGATGCCCCTGCCGGCCCTGTTCGCTGAAGCCGACTTCATCAGCCTGCACCTGCCCCGCACGCCGGACACCGAGAACCTGGTGAACGCGGAGCTGCTCAAGACCATGAAGTCCACGGCCCGCATCGTCAACTGCGCCCGCGGCGGCATCATCGACGAGGCGGCCCTGGCCGAGGCGGTGGAGAACGGCACCATCGGCGGGGCTGCCCTCGACGTGTATGCCAACGAGCCCCTGGAAGCTGGCTCGCCCCTGCGCCAGGTGCGGGAGCGCCTGATCCTCACCCCCCACCTGGGCGCCTCCACCGAAGAGGCCCAGGAGAACGTGGCGATCGATGTGGCGGAGCAGATCCGCGATGTGCTGCTGGGCCTGCCGGCCCGCAGCGCCGTCAACATCCCCGGCCTCAACGCCGAGGTGATGGAGCAGCTCAAGCCCCACCTGCAACTGGCTGAAACCCTGGGGCAGCTGATCAGCCAGCTGGCCGGTGGCCCGATCAGCGAGCTGGAGGTGCGCCTGCAAGGCGACTTCGCTGCCCACCCCGCCCAGCCCCTCGTGGTGGCCGCCCTCAAGGGCCTGCTCTCCACCGCCCTGGGCGACAGCATCAACTACGTGAACGCCAGCCTGGAGGCCAAGGAGCGGGGCATCCATGTGCTCGAGGTGAAAGATGATGCCAGCCGCGATTTCGCCGGCGGCTCGCTGCAGCTCACCTCCCGCAGTTCCCAGGCCAGCCACACCGTGACCGGGGCGGTGTTCGCCGAGGGCGAACTGCGCATCACCACCATCGATGAGTTCCCGGTGAACGTGGCCCCGAGCCGCCACATGCTGTTCACCCGCCACCGGGACATGCCGGGCATCATCGGCCAGCTGGGCTCCCTGCTGGGTGAGCACAACGTCAACATCGCCTCGATGCAGGTGGGCCGCCGCATCGTGCGCGGTGACGCCGTGATGGTGCTCAGCCTCGACGATCCGATTCCTCCCAGCCTGTTGGCTTCGGTGCACGCGATCAACGGCATCCAGGAAGCCCACCCGGTCACCCTCTGATGGGCTCCGTTGCTGGAGCCCCCGCCGGCCCGGCTCCGGGCTGGTGGCGACTGGAGCTGGCCTCCCTGCCTGAGCTGGAGGAATCCCTGCTGTGGAAGCTCGGTGCCCTGGGGATTCCCCGGGTTGCGGTCCAGCACCGCCCCGAAGCCCCCGGTGAGCGCCAGCTGATCGCCTGGCTGCCGGCGAGCGATTGGCCCGAGCCCGAGCGCGGGCAGTTGGAGCTGGCCCTGGCCTCCCTGGCGGAGCCCTTCGGTCTGGCCCTGCCCCCCCTGCGCTGGAGCCAGCAGGCGGAGGAAGATTGGAGCCTCAGCTGGAAGCAGCACTGGCAGGCCGATCCCGTGGGCCAGCAGCTGCTGATCCTTCCCGCCTGGTTGCCCTGCCCGCCCGAGCACGCCGGACGCCAGGTGATTGCCATGGATCCGGGCAGTGCTTTCGGCACCGGCAGTCACCCCACCACGCGCCTGTGTCTCGAAGCCCTTGAAGCCCTCGATCTGGAGGGCTGGCGCGTGGCTGACCTGGGCTGCGGCAGCGGCGTGCTGGGTTTGGCGGCCCTGCGCCTGGGGGCGAGCTCGGTGGCGGCTGCCGACACCGATTCCCTGGCGGTGCGGGCCACCTCCGACAATGCCGCCCTGAACGGGCTGGGGAACCAGGTGCGGGTCGCCTTGGGCTCGGCAGACACCCTGGCCGGCCTGCTCGAGGGCCATCCGGCCGATCTGCTGCTCTGCAACATCCTGGCGCCGGTGATTCAGGCGCTCTGTCCGACTTTTCACACCCTGTTGGCTCCGGACGGTGTGGGCCTGCTCAGCGGTCTGCTGGTGGACCAGGCTCCCGCCCTCCAAGAGACGTTGCTGCAGGAGGGCTGGCGGTCGGAGCTCACCGCTCAGCAGAGCCAGTGGGGCCTGCTGACGATCCGACGTGTTGCATAAGGCACGCTGATCTGTGCCTTGGCTTTGATTGGGCTTCCCGCGTCCTCGCTGACAAATCGACAGGAAAGGTGCGCGGCGGATGTATGAAGGGCGGGTCCTACAGGCCCGGCTTCCGGGTGCCTGTGAGCTCCAATCCCTTTCATGGCTTCCTACAAGGTCACCCTCATCAGCGAGAGCGAAGGCCTCAACAAGACCATCGAGGTTCCTGACGACCAGTACATCCTCGACGCCGCTGAGGAGCAGGGCATCGACCTGCCCTACTCCTGCCGTGCCGGCGCCTGTTCCACCTGCGCTGGCAAGCTGACCGCCGGCACCGTGGACCAGAGCGACCAGAGCTTCCTGGACGACGACCAGATCGAAGCTGGTTTCGTGCTCACCTGCGTGGCCTACCCCACCAGCGACTGCACCATCAAGACCCACGCCGAAGAAGAGCTCTACTGAGTCTCGATTCGGGTCCCGGCCCCTGGCTTTGAGCCAGGGGATCCGTCCTGTTTCCGGCCCCTGCCAGGCCCCTGCCCGCGCTTGATGGCCGGCTCCCTCTCTGCCACCCTGCGGGGTGGCTTTTTGCTGTCATCTTGGAGCCGTCGTTCTGTGTCAGCCCAGGCACCCCCCTCCCGCGGCCCTGTCGCAGCCCTGCTGGAGCCGGGGAGCGAGCACACCAGTCCTGGTGGGCAGTACAGCTATCGGGTGCTGGGGCCCTGCTGCCGCCTGTTTGATCGCGAGGAGCTGCCGTGGCCCTGCTGTCGTCTGGCCTGGCGCAGCAAGGAGCCCAGCTGGCGGCGCATCGGCCGGCGCTTCGTGGCGGATCTGGCCTCGCGCCGCTGCCCCTCCTATGCCGTTGAGCTGCTCCAGCCCGGAGCTCGCCCCACCCGC
>JBIIQK010000170.1:0-4345 GCA_044342135.1 Cyanobium sp. | reverse complement strand
GGCACATCACCAGTGGTGGCACTGGTGGCGGGAGTTTCGTCAGGCATCACATCAGGCATGGCGCCCAACGTCATAGCCGGCCGCGGGCAACAGGCGCCAGTTGCCCGTGCCATCGAGCTCCAGCACCGTGTCGTGGAAGGCGGTGAGGGTCGGCCGGTGGCCCACGCTCACAAACGCCATCTCCCGCTCCGCCAGCAGCCCGTAGAGGTGGCGCTCGGTGGCCACATCGAGGGCGCTGGTGGCCTCATCGAGCACCACAAACAGGGGCGAATTGAGCAGCAACCGGGCAAAGGCAAGCCGTTGCTGTTCCCCCAGGGAGAGCAGCCGCGGCCAGTCCTGGATGATGTCGAGATCGGGGTAGCGCTGCACCAGCTCGGGCAGACGCACCTGCTCGAGCACATGGCGCAGCTGCTCATCGCTGAAGCGATCGGGCTGCAGGGGATAGCAGAGCTGCTCCCGCAGGCTGCCCAGCAGCATGTAGGGCTTCTGGGGAATGAACAGCAACTCCCCCTCGCTGGGACGCTCCACCCGGCCGGCCGCCGGGGGCCACAGCCCGCTCACCATGCGCAGGAAGGAGGTTTTGCCGCACCCCGAGGGGCCCACCACCAGCAGCCGCTGATGGCGATCCACCTCCAGGCTGAGATCGCGGATCAAGGTGCGGTGGGTGCGCGGCGGCACCAGGTCGACATGGCTCACCAGGATGGAGCCATCGGAGCGACCGGCACTGGTGGCGGAGAGCTGGGCCTCCAGGGCTTCGGCTTCGGTGCCGATCGAATCCACCTTGCCCTGGAACCCCTCCAGACGGCTAATGGAGGCGGAGAAGGCGGCCAGGCGGTCGATGTTATTGACGATGTAGCTGACCGAAGAGAACACCATCGAGAAGGCGAAGCCGGCCTGGCCGAACACCCCGAAATCCACCCCCTTGGCAAAATAGATCGGTGCCATCACCAGCCAGGGCAGAAAGCGGGAGAAGTAGTCGTAGGAGCGCTGGATCACACTGATCAGAGCCTCCCAGATGATCAGGCGGTCGTAGTTGCGAATCGCCCCACCCAGCCGGCGCTCCGCCTCTCGCGCTTCCTGCTGTTCGCCGCGATAAAAGGCAATCGACTCGGCATTGTCGCGGATGTGAACAAGCCCGTAGCGAAAGTCGGCCTCAAGCTTGAGCTGCTGATAGTTCAGATTCACCAGCTTGCGGCTCGCAAACACAATCAGGGCCGTACCACCCACGGAATAGGTCAACAGGACCAGCGCCAACTTGTCACTGATCGTCCACAGCACGATGATGAAACTGACAAAGGTCAAAAGCGCCGAGATGATCTCGACCGTGACGTTCAGACTCGTGCCAGTGAAGCTCGCCGTGTCCTGGGAAATCCGTTGATCTGGGTTGTCGATCTCTTCGATCGATTCATCGTTAGGATTGAGAACGTAGTAAGCCCGATTCGAGAGATAGCGGGTGAGCAGCCTGCCGCTCAACCATTCCCGCCACAATAACCCGAGCTTGGGGATCAGATAACTCTGAATGGCCCGGATCGGCAGGGCCAGCACTAGACAGAAGGCATAGATCGCAACGATCTTCCAGAAATCCTCAACCTTGTAAGCCACCAGGGCGTTTTCAATGTTGCGGGCGATATAGCTGATGCCCACATTGATGCCGTTGATCACCAGGATCAACAGGGTGATGATCCCCATCAACAGCCAGGGCAACCAGCGCCCCTGGCGCAACTTGGCCCGGAAGGCCACAAAACAGCCCAGACCAGCGGCCAGCAGCACCATCACCAGCGGGCCGATCGGACTGCGCCAGATCGCCGCCACCTGCTCGGGCACCCCAGGCAGGAAACGACTGCGCAAGTCGGGGATGAGGGCGCCGCTCAGGGCCAGCGCCCCGGTGAGCAGCAGCAGGGTGCTGCCCACCACCACTGCCAGCAACGCGGCCACCAGCACAAGAAACTGCCAGCCCCGGGTATCATCCACCGGCAGGAAGTAGGGCTGGGCCAGGCGCTGCAGCTTGGCCAGCTGGTCGCGGAGGGCCTTGAGGGGGTTCATGGGGCGCGTCGGATTAGGGCATTCTCGCTGGGCTGATCGCTAGCCGGGGGGCCAAGCCAGCGGACGCCCACCGATCACGTGCATATGCAGGTGGAACACGGTTTGACCGGCTTCCGCACCGCTGTTGATCACCGTGCGGAAGGACTCCAGACCCTCCTGGCGCGCCACCCGGGCCGCCACCAGCAACAGATGGCCCAGCAGGTCCTGGTGCTCCTCGCTGGCCTCGGACAACTGGGTGATCGACTGGCGCGGAATCACCAGCACATGCACCGGGGCCTGGGGAGCCACATCGCGAAAGGCCAGGCAGCGCTCATCGGCGTACACCTGATCACAGGGGATCTCGCCGCGGAGGATGCGTCCAAAAATGGTGTCTTGGCTCGCCGGATCAGGGGAGCTGGCCATTGCAGCGGGGAACGGAAATGGGACAGGCGGGGCACTAACGCTGTAGTGGCCCAGGGCGTGATGTTGGCACGGTGCAAGACCGCGGCGCTGCAGGGTCTGGAGGCCAGGCCAGTGCTGGTGGAGGTGGATCTGGCCCCGGGGCTGCCGGGCCTGCAGATGGTGGGACTGGCCGATGCGGCCGTGCAGGAGGCGCGGGAGCGGGTGCGCTCCGCCCTGCGCCACAGCGGGCTCAAGGTGCCATTGACCCGGGTGGTGGTGAACCTGGCCCCCGCCGACCTGCGCAAGGAGGGACCTGCCTTCGATCTCCCTATGGCCCTGGGCCTGCTAGTGGCCAGTGGCCAGCTGGCCGGGGAGCGGAGCGACGGGGTATGGAGCGCTGGGGAACTGGGACTCGATGGCAGCCTGCGGCCGGTCCGGGGCGTGCTCGCCATCGCCATCGCCGCCCAGCGCCACGGCGCCCGGGCCCTGCTGGTGCCGGAGGGCAATGCCTGGGAAGCCGCCCTGGTCAAGGGGCTGCGGGTGTGGGGCGTCCGCGACCTGACGCAGGCCCTCTGGCAGCTTGAGCACCCCAAGGCCACTGGCCAACCCAGCCCAGGCCGATGCCCCTCCCGCACCACGGCCCGGGCGGACCAGGAGACACCGGATCTCGCCGATGTGAAGGGGCAGGCCCACGGCCGCCGCGCCCTGGAGATCGCCGCCGCCGGGGGGCACCACCTGCTGCTCTGCGGCCCTCCCGGCAGCGGCAAAACCATGCTGGCTCGGCGCCTGGCTGGCCTGCTCCCGCCGCTGAACGCCGCTGAGGCCCTGGAGCTCACGGCCCTGCACTCGGTGGCCGGCCTGCTCGACAGCAGCCAGGGCCTGCTGCAGGAGCGCCCGTTTCGCAGCCCCCATCACAGCTGCTCCGGGCCGGCCCTGATCGGCGGCGGCGGCCGGCCCCAGCCGGGGGAGCTGGCCCTGGCCCACCACGGCGTGCTGTTCCTTGATGAATTGACGGAATTTCGCCGGGCCGTGCTCGACCAGCTGCGCCAACCGCTGGAGGAGGGCGAGGTGTGGATCCACCGGGCGCGCCATCGCACCCGCTTTCCCTGCCTCACCCTGCTGGTGGCCGCCACCAACCCCTGCCCCTGCGGCTGGTGGGGCGATCCGGAGCGCAGCTGCCGCTGCGGCGAAGGGCAACGGCGGCGCTACTGGGGGCGGTTATCGGGGCCCCTGCTGGATCGCATCGACCTCCAGGTGGTGATGCGTCGTCCCAGCAGTGCGGCCCTCACCGCTCCCTTCCGCAGCCAACGATCCGCCGGATCAACGCCGGCATCGGACCAGGGCGCAGGCCAGGCCCCCGAGGCCACGGTCCTGGTGCGCCAGCGCATCCACCGGGCCCGCTCCCGCATGGAAGCCCGCAACCCAGCCGGCTGCAGCAACGGCCACATCCCCGGCGGCCAGCTGCAGCAGGTGCTGCAGCTGGAGCCAGATGCCCTGGCCGTGTGGGAAGGAGCCCTGCAGCACAGGCAACTCAGCGCCCGGGCCGGGGAGCGTCTGCTGCGGGTGGCCCAGACCATCAGCGACCTGGGCGATGAACCCCGCATCAGCGCCGGGGCCATCGCCGAAGCCCTCACCTACCGATCCTTTGACCAGCAGGGCTGATCAACGGCGGTGGGGATGGTCGCGGTAGGGCTGAACTCCCACGTTGGGGGGCAGATTCGCCTGCTCCTCGCGGGGGTTGCCGAAGGCATGGCCGATGCTGTCACCGATCCAGCCGGCAAAGGCGCGGAGGGCAGGCAGTGGAGCCTGCATCGGCGTGACAAGGACGTTGACCTGTGCAGCCATGGTGGCGACCTCAGGGAGGACCCTTCCAGCTTGAAGGGGGCCCGGCCAAGAGGGAACAGGTAAAAGCACCTGTTCA
>JBIIQK010000169.1:0-4352 GCA_044342135.1 Cyanobium sp. | reverse complement strand
GGCAGTCCTGCCAGGCCGCGGCTGGCCCCATGCCACCGCCGAGGCCATGGCCGCCGGCGTGCTGCGGGGGCTGGCGGCGGCGGTCGTCCAGGCCGGCCGCGAGGTGCTGGCGGAGGAACCCCGCTGCACGCTCTGGATCACCGGGGGCGACGGCCCCCTGCTGGCACCCCTGGTGCGGGAATTGCTGGCTGGCAGCTCCCTCAACGTGGTGCTGGACCCCGCCTTGGCGCTGGAGGCGCTGGCTGCCCTCAGGCCAGTCCCAGGTCGTTGAGGATGTCGTCGGCCATGGTTTCGGCCTTGACCTTTGTATAGATCTTCTCGAGCTTGCCTTCGGGGTTGACCACAAAGGTGTGGCGCATCATCCCCATGTATTCCTTGCCCATGAACTTCTTGAGGCCATAGCTCTCGTAGGCCGTGGCCACGGGGCAGGGCTCGGCATCGGTGAGCAGGGTGAAGGGCAGGTCGTACTTGGCGATGAATTTGGCGTGGCTGGCGGCGCCGTCCTTGCTGATGCCCAGCACCGTGATGCCGTGCTCCGCAAAGGCACTCCACTGGTCGCGGAAGTTGCAGGCCTCCTTCGTGCAGCCGGGGGTGTCGTCCTTCGGATAGAAATAGATCACCACCCTTTTCCCCTTCAACGACCCCAGGCTGACGGGCGTGCCGGCCTGATCGGGCAGGCTGAAATCGGGGGCGGAATCACCGATCTGCAAGACCATGAAACTCTCCAGCCGGGGCGCCGGAATGACAGTCGCGTGAGCCTAGGCACGGGCCGGGATGGGTGGCCGCTGCTCTGGTTGTTGCCCTCCGCAGGGGGCGAGACCGCCTGCCTCTCCGCTCCGGAGCGGCGATGGAGTGAAGCCCTGCCGCCGCTGCGACGGCGCCGCTATCGCCACAGTCGGATGGCCCTGCGCCAGGTGCTGGCCGGGGTGCTCCGCTGCGCTCCGGCCGCCGTTCCGCTGCACAGCCCACCGGGGGAGCCGCCGCGCCTCGAGGGTGGGAAGGGTTGGATCAGCCTCAGCCATGGCGGTGATGGTCTGCTGATCGGCTACTCCCGAGAGCCGATCGGGGTCGATCTGGAGCCGGTCGGCCGCCCCCTGGATCCGGCTGGCGTGATGCGCCGTTTTTTCCCCAGTCCCGAGCAGGTCCAGCTGGAACGGATGGAGGGCGAGGACCTGCGCGACGCGGTGCTCACCAGCTGGGTGCTGAAGGAAGCGGCGATCAAGTGGCGCCAGCGCACCCTCGCGGCTGAACTCAGCCTGTGGTGTTACGACCATCGCGCGGGGCGATTGCACCACCGCGGCGATGGGGTCGAGCCGGAGTGCCGCTGGGGGGTGCTGGAGGGTTGGCGCTGGGGGGTGGTCGGCCAGGGCTCCCGGGAGGCGGTGCTGGAGCGGTGGCCCTGACCCTGCCCATCCCAGGCCCAGCGCCATCCATCAAGGCGCATGATCGTGCCAAAAACGCAAGTCAGAGCGCCAAAGCTGGGCGGAACCTTTCAGTTCTGTATCAATGTGCCCTGTTGACTTGCCATTGATGTGTCATTGCGCGAGCGATGGCTACCTTTTGGGATGAACTGATCCAACACGTCTCGTGATCAAGCGTCTGCTGGCCGGCCTTTTCGTGGGTACGGCCCTCTCCGCGGTGGCCCTGCCAGCGTCCGCCGCTGTTGACAACAATCTGCCCGTTCGTTGGAACACCGGCGGTGCCGTGTGGTCCACCAACCAGGACGCCTTCAACACCTTCCTGCAGTCCGGTGACGTCACCGATCGCGGTCTCGAAGGTGGTCTGAACCGCTCGGGCTGGACCGCAGAAGAAGTGCGCGAAGGTATGAACAAGTCGTACAACGTCGACTTCATCGGGGTATCCCGCTTCCTCTATTCGGATGCCGGTGTCAAGTTCCTCAAGAACCAGACCACCAGCTACTTCCCCTACTGGAGCATGAACACCTACGCGGTGCAGGCTCTGCGTTCCGCGATCGTGGCCGACGCTCAGGATGGCCAGATCTCCTCGGCCGGCATCATGAATGCCCTGCCCACCGACATGCGTCTGGCTGACTTCTGCAACACCTACACCGGTGCCCAGAACGTCTGCGCCGAGGGCCGTTGCCAGGGTGAGGCCCAGTGCACTTCCCTGCTGTCCTGGTACGTGTTCCTGCCCGCCTGCATCCAGGCCAACCAGATGGCCGATCCCGTGGCTGAGGTGCGCGCCACCCCCGCCCCCGTTCAACAGGCCCAGCCGGAAGCCATCCGCGGCCTCTGGTGAGGGGTTGCTTGCCTTCGGCAAGCCCTGTTCAGGAGCCCCGGCGTTGCCGGGGCTTTTTTGTTGGTCTGGGGGTGTGGGCGACCAGCAGGGTGTGCTCCAGGGCCTGGGGCAGCGGTTGGCCGCGCTGACGGGTGAAGCCCTCCCGCAGGATCGCCACCGTTTCGGCGGCCAGGGGGCTGCCGCGGAGGCTGGCCAGTTGGTTGAGATAGGCGCTGTTCGGCCCCAGCCAGCGCTCGATCAGCTGGTCGGAGAGCTCGAGCTGGAGGGATTCCTGCCACTGCTGGGGCTGCACCTGCCAGCCCTGGGCGATCAGGCTGCGCTGGGCGATCTGAGCGCTGTGCTGCTCCGGGCTGAGCTGCTGCCGTTCCAGGTCGGCGAGCTCCTGGAGCAGGGCCCCCAGGGGGGAGTCGGCCGTGCCGACCAAGGCCAGTAGCCCGGTGGCCGGCCCCAGCTGGGGGGTGCTGAACAGGAGGCGCCATTGCCCCGTGGCCTCCAGCAGGGAGCCGGCTGCGCGGATCCAGGCGTCGATCTGTTCGGGGGACTGGCCCTGCCAGGGCTGCCGGGCCACCACCCAGTCGAACTGGGCCAGGTCTGCGGCGGCCAGGGGGCCAGCCAGGGCCGTGGGGGTGTCGGGGGGCACCACCAGCAGCTTGGGCTGGCGCAGGGCATCGAGAACCTGCAGCTGGGTCTGTAGCCGTTCCCGATCGGAGTCCTGGGCCACCGTGACCACAACGCCGCCTTCAGGGGTGGCCGCCAGGGGGTCGAGGGCCCAGAGCAGCGACCGCGCTTCAAGCACCAGTACCCGGTCCTGGCGCTGCCAGGACACCCCATCCCAGAACCGACGCCTCAGGGTGTCGAGCCGTTCTCCCTCGGCGGCGGCCTGGCGCTGCAGCCACCGTTCCAGCTGGGGATCATCGGGGCTGCTGCTCAGAATGTCCCCCTGGTCCGCCGCCAGCTCGGCCGCGGCGGCCAGCTGGGCCGCCCGCCGTTGTTGCAGCCGTTCGCGCCGCCGGCCCTCCCAGCCCAGGCTTCCGGGTTGCCAGAAGATCTCGCCCTGGAGCGCGCTGGGCAGGTATTGCTGCGCCACCCAGTGCTCGGCGTAGGCATGGGGGTAGCGATAGCCCACCCCATCGCCGAAGGCCTGGCCATCGCGGTGGGCATCGCGCAGATGGGAGGGGACTTGTTGACGGTTGGCGCTGCGCACGCTCTTGAGCGCATCAAAGAAGCCCAGCACGCTGTTGCTCTTCTCGGCTCCCGCCAGGTACAGCGCCGCCTGGGCCAGGGGGTAGAGGCCCTCCGGCAGGCCCACCCGTTCAAAGGCGGCCGCACAGGCTTCCACCACCACCACCGCCTGGGGATCGGCGAGGCCGATGTCTTCGCCAGCGGCGATCAGCATGCGGCGGAAGATGAAGCGGGGGTTTTCGCCGGCCTCCACCATCCGGGCCAGCCAGAACAGGGCCGCATCCGGATCGGAGCCCCGCAACGACTTGATGAAGGCGCTGATCGTGTCGAAGTGGGCATCGCCTTGCTTGTCGTAGAGCACCGCCCGCTGTTGGATCGACTCTTCCGCGATGGTCAGGTCGATGACGACCCGGCAGTCGCCATCGGCTGGGGTGGTCTCCACCGCCAGTTCCAGGGCATTGAGCAGGCTGCGGGCATCGCCGCCGGCCACGTCGACGAGGTGCGCGGCGGCTTCGGCCGTGATCGCGATCTCCCGGTTGCCGTAGCCCACCTCCGGATCCCGCAGGGCCCGCTCCAACAGCCGGTGCAGGTGCTCGGACTCCAGCGGCTGCAGGCGAAACAGCCGGGAACGGCTCACCAGTGCCTTGTTGACCTCGAAGTAGGGGTTCTCGGTGGTGGCGCCGATCAGGCTCACCGTGCCGTTCTCCACCCAGGGCAGCAGCGCATCCTGCTGGGCACTGTTGAAGCGATGCACCTCGTCGATGAACAGGGTGGTGCGCAGGCCATGGCGGGCCAGGCGCTCCTTGGCCCCATCCACCTCAGCGCGCAGATCCTTGACGCCGGCGAGCACGGCATTGAGGCTGCTGAAGTGGGCCCGGGTGCTGCCGGCGATGATCCGGGCCAGGGTGGTT
>JBIIQK010000168.1:0-4357 GCA_044342135.1 Cyanobium sp. | reverse complement strand
CGGCGGTGAACACCTGGTCGAGACCCTCCGCCTCGGCCGCCGCGGCCACCTGCTCACTGCCGGGCACCACAAACGCCTTGATGCCAGGAGCCACATGACGACCTCGCGCCACGGCCGCCGCGGCCTGGAGGTCGGAGAGCCGGCCATTGGTGCAGCTGCCGATGAAGCACACATCCACCGGTACGCCGGCGATGGGGGCGCCGGGCCGCAGGTCCATGTAGCGGTAGGCCTCCTCCGCCAGGGGGCGCTCGTCGGGATCAACCTGCTCCAGGGTGGGCACGGTTTCGTCGACACCGATGCCCTGGCCGGGAGTAATACCCCAGGTCACCGTGGGGGCGATTGTGGCGGCATCGAAGCGCACCTCGTCATCAAAAACGGAATCCGGGCCACTGGCCAGGCTGGTCCACCAGGCCACAGCCCGATCCCAGGCCTCACCCGTAGGCGCACAGGGACGGCCCTGCAGATAGGCGAAGGTGACCGCATCGGGATTGACGTAGCCGCAGCGGGCGCCACCCTCGATCGCCATGTTGCAGAGGGTCATGCGCTCCTCCATCGAGAGGGCATCGATGGCCGGACCAGCGAATTCATAGGCGTAGCCCACACCACCCTTCACGCCCAGGGTGCGGATCACATGCAGCACCAGATCCTTCGCATAGACCCCCGGCTGCAGGGCGCCATCCACCCAGATGCGGCGCACCTTGAGCTTGCCCATCGAGAGGCTCTGGCTGGCCAGCACGTCGCGCACCTGGCTGGTGCCAATGCCGAAGGCGATGGCGCCGAAGGCGCCGTGGGTGGAGGTGTGGGAATCGCCGCAGGCCACGGTCATGCCGGGCTGGGTGAGGCCCAGTTCGGGGGCGATCACGTGCACGATGCCCTGGCGCCCGCTGCCGAGGCCGTGCAGGGTGATGCCGTGCTCAGCGCAGTTGGCCTCCAGGGTGGCCAGCATCTCCTCCGCCAGGGGATCGGCGAAAGGCCGCGCCTGGGAGATGGTGGGCACGATGTGGTCCACCGTGGCCACGGTGCGCTCGGGGTGGCGCACGGAGAGGCCCAGGTCTTTCAGGGCGGCGAAAGCCTGGGGGCTGGTCACCTCGTGGATGAGATGCAGGCCGATGAACAGCTGGGTAGAGCCCCCCGGGAGCTCGGCGACCCGATGCAGATCCCAGACCTTGTCGTAGAGGGTGCCGGCACTCACGGATGACCCGTTCAACGAGGAAACCAGCCTAAAGCGGCACCATCAGGCGGGAGCGCAGGCGCTGGAGCGCCTCTCCTGCCGTCAGGGCCTGGATCCAACTGCGCCGCCGGCTGGAGCCGAAGCGCACCCCCTCGCTGCGGCAACCGTCTGGCCCAGCCACAGCGATGTGCACCAGCCCCACGGGCTTCTCCACCGTGCCGCCGCCGGGTCCGGCGATCCCGCTCACCGCGATCGCCCAGGTGGCACCGGTGGCCCGGCGGGCCCCTTCGGCCATGGCCATGGCCACGGGATCGCTCACGGCGCCGTGGGTCTCAAGCAGGGCTGCCGGCACCCCCAGCAGGGCCTGCTTAACGGCGTTGGCGTAGGCGATCACTCCGCCTTGAAAGACATCAGAGGCCCCCGGCACTGCCGCCAGGGCGGCTCCAAGTCCGCCCCCCGTACAGCTCTCGGCCACCGCCAGGGTCTCCCCCCGTTGCCGCAGCTGCTCCAGCACCACCGAAGCCAGGCTGTCACCATCGACGCCAAAGCAAGCCGTGCCCGTGCGGGAGCGGATCTCCGCCTCCAGCGGGGCCAACAGGGCCTGGGCCTCGGGCTCGCTGCCGGCGTGGGCGGTGAGGCGCAGCTTCACCTCACCGGCTCCGGCGTAGGGCGCCAGGGTGGGGTTCTCGCCCTCGAGCAGATCCGCCATCTGCTCAGCCAGGGCCGACTCCGAGACGCCCCAGAAGCGCAGCATGCGACTGGCAAACACCCCCTCAGCCAGACCGGCAGCCCGCAACCAGGGCTCGGCGGTGGCGCGCCACATCGCCTCCATCTCGCTGGGCACCCCGGGGAAGGTGAGCACGGTGAACCCCGGCTGGATCCCCGCTCCAGCGGGGGGAGTCCAGATGATGCCCGGGGCCGTGCCCGTGGGATTGGGCAGCACCTGGGCTCCGGCGGGGAGGAAGGCCTGCTGGCGATTGCTGGGGGAGCAGACCCGGCCCCGGGCCGTGAGGCGGGCCTGGATCTCCGCCCAGATCTCGGGGTGCTCCACCAGGGGCGTGTCGAAGGCGGCTGCCAGGGCCTCGGTGGTGAGGTCGTCGGGGGTGGGGCCCAGCCCACCCGTGGTGATCAGCACCCGACAGCGACCCGCCGCCTCGCGCACCGCCGCCATCAAACGCTCGCGGTTGTCCCCCACCACGGTCTGGCGGTGATGGGGGATGCCGAGGGCTGCCAGTTGCTCAGCCAGCCAGCGGGCATTGCCGTTGGTGATGTTGCCGAGCAGCAGCTCGGTGCCGATGCAGAGAATCTCAGCGCTCACAGCCTCACAGCTCCGGGCTGGATGGGAGACGCTGCAGGGCCCGGCGGGTGCTCACCAGCACCCAGATCAACACGGCAGTGGCCAGGGCCAGCCAGAGGAAGCGCAGCTCGGCATTCACCAGCACCAGCGCCAGCGACCCCAGCCACTGGGTGAAGGCGTAGATCAGCAGCACGGTGCGGCGATGGCTCAGCCCACTGCGCAGCAGGCGATGGTGCAGGTGGCGCCGGTCGGGGTAGAAGGGGGAGTGGCCCTCGCTGAGGCGCCCCATGATCACGGCCGACATGTCGGCCAGCGGCAGGGACAGGATCAGCAGAGGCAGCAGCAAGCTGACGCTGGTGATCCCCTTGGCCGGGCCCACGATGCTGATCGCCGCCAGGGCAAAACCCAGGAAATAGGAACCGCCATCCCCCATGAAGATGCGGGCCGGATTGAAGTTGTGACGCAGAAAGCCCAGGCAGCTGCCGGCCAGCGCGGAGGCCAGCAGCCCGGCCGCAGGCTGGTGCAGGCTGAAACTCACCGACAACAGGCCCACGGCAGAAATGCCACTCACCCCGGCCGCCAGGCCGTCGAGGCCATCGAGCCAGTTGATGGCATTGGTGATCCCCACCAGCCAGATCAAGGTGGCCAGCAAACTCAGCCAATCGGGCAACTGCAGCAGCACATCGGCCCCCCCCAACCAGCCCATGGGGAGCTCGATGCTGCCGATTCGCACCCCCTCGTTCCACACCACCATCGAAATCGCCAGTTGGCCAGCGAGCCGGGGCAGGGGTGGCAAAGCAAAGAGATCGTCAGCCAGGCCGATCAGAAAAAAGCAGAGCGCCCCCGCCAGGGTGGTCCAGATCAGCTGGTCCTTTTCCAGGGGCAGGTTGGCAAACCCCCCGAGCGCCCAGGCCAGGCCAAGGGCAAGGCTGAAGGCGATGACAATGCCCACCCCGCCCAGGCGCACCATGGGCGTGGTGTGTTGTTTGCGGGCGTCGGGCGCGTCGACCAACCCCCAGTGCAGGCCGAGGCGACGCACCACCGGTACCACCAGCGCTGTCAACACGGCGGCCACGGCGAAGGTGAGCAGGGCGGCCGCGTTAGGGCTGTAGGCGAGGGTCACAGGACCAGACCGAAGGAAGCCGAAGGGCGGCCTTTGGGCCCCACCTTACGGACGGAACCCGGGATCAGGCGTGCTGCAGCTCACGCTCGGCGGCATAGAGCGGAAAGCGCGCACACAGGGCCGCCACCCGCTCGCGGCAGCGCTGTTCGATGCCCGCATCCTCCGGGTTGAGCAGCCGATCGGCGATCACATCGGCGACCTCGCGGAAGGCGGCCTCATCGAAACCGCGGGTGGTGCAGGCGGCGGTGCCCAGACGCAGGCCGCTGGTCACAAAGGGCGACTGGGGATCAAAGGGCACCGTGTTCTTGTTGGCGGTGATGTGGACGTCGCTCACCAGCAGGTCAGCCACCTTGCCGGTCATGCCGATGCTGCGCAGATCCAACAGCACGATGTGGTTGTCGGTGCCGCCGCTCACCACCGCAATGCCCCGCTCCTGGATGCGGCCAGCCAGGGCCTGGGCATTGGCCACCACCTGCTGGCTGTAGACGCGGAAGGAGGGCTGCAGGGCTTCCCCGAAGGCCACGGCCTTGGCGGCAATCACGTGCTCGAGCGGGCCGCCCTGGCTACCAGGGAACACGGCCTTGTCGAACTGCTTCCCGAACTCGGCATCACGGCAGAGGATCAGGCCGCCGCGGGGGCCGCGCAGGGTCTTGTGGGTGGTGGTGGTGACGACATCGCACACGGGCACCGGGTTGGGGTGCACGCCGGCGGCCACCAGGCCAGCGATGTGGGCCATGTCGGCGAGCAGGTAGGCCCCCACCTCATC
>JBIIQK010000010.1:0-14701 GCA_044342135.1 Cyanobium sp. | reverse complement strand
CTGAAGTCGCCCTGGACTTCAGCCGCTGGTTGGGGAATTAGTAGCGGTAGTGGGCGAAAGCCTTGTTGGCTTCGGCCATCTTGTGGGTCTCTTCCCGCTTGCGAACGGCACTGCCGGCCTCGTTGGCCGCATCCATCAGTTCGCCGGCCAGCTTCTGGGCCATGCTGCGGCCGTTGCGGGCGCGGGAGAAATTGACCAGCCAGCGCAGGGCCATGGCGGTACCGCGTTCTTGGCGGACCTCCATGGGGACTTGGTAGGTGGCACCGCCAACACGACGGGCCCGCACTTCCACCAGCGGTGTGGCGTTGCGGACGGCGGTCTCAAACAGCTCCAGCGGGTCGGAGCCCGTGCGCTCGTTGATCAGCGAGAACGCATCCGACAGGATCCGTTGAGCTGTGGATTTTTTGCCGTGCTTCATCAGCCGGGCCACGATCATCGAGGCGAGACGGCTGTTGAACTGGGGGTCGGGAAGCACGGGGCGCTTCTCGGCGGCATTGCGGCGAGACATGGTCGACCGGAGCGGGAAGGACGAAGGGAAAAGTGGTGGATTGGGCGGGCTCTAAAGCCCCGCTCAATCAGCTCTTGGGCGTCTTGGCGCCGTATTTGGAGCGGGACTGACGACGATCCTTGACACCGGCGGTGTCCAGGGTGCCCCGAATGATGTGGTAGCGGACTCCGGGCAGATCCTTGACCCGGCCACCGCGGATCAGCACCACCGAGTGTTCCTGGAGGTTGTGACCGATGCCGGGGATGTAGGCGGTCACCTCAAAGCCCGAGGTGAGACGCACCCGCGCCACCTTGCGGAGCGCCGAGTTCGGCTTCTTCGGGGTGGAGGTGTACACACGCGTGCACACGCCCCTGCGTTCGGGACAGGCGCGCAGGGCGGGCGACTTTGTCTTACGGGAAAGACTCTGACGCTCAGTACGGATGAGCTGCTGGATGGTGGGCATCGAGGACCGGGATCTGGTCGGAGAACACTGGTCGGACGTCCGACCGATTTCGACAATCCGTCACCTTACTGGGTCGCCTGACGCCCCCCAGCCATGCGTCGGAAGGCGGTGCCGCAGGCGCAGCTCACGACGCCTTCGCCCGGCCGCACCAGAAAGCCGCCGCCACTGATGTCACCGCGGAAATCCAGGCTCAACCCGGTCACCAACTCCAGCTGTTCGGCGGGGGCATACAAGGTGATGCCATCCGCTCGCGCGATCGGGGTACCGGCCAGATGCCCTGGCCTGAGCCGAATGGCCCAGCGCTCACAGCTGCCTTCCACCAGGTCGAGGTGCATCATCCCCGGGGTGCCCGCCACGGCGGCCTGCCGCCCCAGCTCGGCCGCTGCGGCTGCGGTCAGGCGCAGGCTGTGGCCCTTGGGCATGGCGAGATGAGGAGGGATCGCTTCCCCACTTTGGCAGCCCTCTCAGGGCACCAGCCCCACGCCGTTGTGCACGGAGCCGGCCACGCCCCGACCCTTCACCTGCAGGGACCCGCCCACAACCAGGCCGGTGGAGCTGCCGCCGTCCAGGTTCAGGGCATTGCGGAGGCCGAGCTGTTGCAGCAGCACGGCCGTTTCCCCGAGGGATGGGCCGCTGTCCTGGGTGCCCTCCAGGGTGATCAGCCACACCTGGCGGTCATCACTGGCCAGCACCGTTCGGGGAGCCCCCTGGCTGAGAAAGGAGGCGCTGAAGTTTTCGGCCGCTCCGTTGAGCACGATCCGCCCCTCCTGCAGCAGCAGGGGGCCACCGCCGATCACATGGGGGGCCCCGCCGAGGTCAGTGCTCGGCCGGCTGTCGAGTTGGAGCCGGTCGCCGGGTTCCCAGGGCAGCTCCGTGCCGCCGCGGCCCACCAGCAACAGGTCATCACCCCGCAGGGGCACCCCGGCCTCCAGTGCATCGGAGCCGAGCCGTTGACTCACCAGGCCCGCCCGCACGAGCAGGCCCGTCTCCGAGCCACTCAGGGCCCGGTAGGCGGGCCCCCAGTCGGCGTTGTAGCGGCTGATGCCCCGCTGCACGTAGCCACTGTTCACGGCGTTGACCGGGAGCCGCTGCCCGCCGGGGCCCCCGATCGACTCGACCAGTTGCAGGCGGCCGAACCGGGGCAGGCTGCGCTCGCTCCAGGCCGCCACGCCCCGGTTGAGAATGGGCCCCGACAGCCAGCGGCCGTTGGCTTTCAGGGCGCCCAAGGGCAAACGGCGCACCCGGTTGAAGAAGCCACCGTTGATCGCCACCCAGGCCTGCTGTTGGTTGGCGAGCTGCACCAGCGAACTGAGCCCCTCCATCCCCCCCGGCCGGGCCAGGGGCCTGAGCTGCAGGGAGGCGGTGCGGGGGTCGACGCGTACGGCGTTGATCCGTATCCCCTGGCGGATCAGGCGGTCCCATTGGAGTTCCCTGCCAAGCAGGGCCTGCACCCGTGGATCGATCGGTGGGGGTCCACCGTCGCTGGGTAAAGGGCCGTCCACGGGCCACTCGATTACCAGCCGCGGGGGTGCCCCCAGGCTGAAGGTGCGCGTCAGCTTGCCCTTGGCCGGTCTGAGTCGCAGTCTCCCGTTGCTTTGCAGGCCCACGAGGCCCAGGGCCTTGAGTTGGTCCTGCTGGTCGACACGGCTGGTGAGATCCAGCACCAGGCCGCCGCTGTCGCCTTCCACCAGGGCCGGGCCGCTGAGGTCGAGCACGACGCGCCGCAGGTTTCCCGGAGTGGCACTGCGGACCTGCAGCAGCTCGGGCCGGCCCAGGCTGAGGCTGAGCTGGCTGCCTTCCTGGAGCAGGGTCAAGCCGAGGGTCCGGAACAGCCCGGCCACGTCGATGGCCACTTCGTCGTCGAGGCTGCGCTGGGCAGCGGCCGGCACCTTGAACCCCTGGCCAAACCATTCGAGGTCGAGGGAACCGTCGCTCAGGCTGCGGCTGGTGACCCCCAGCTGGTTGTCAAGCACCTCCAGGGGGATCCAGAGTTGCTGGGGCGCCTCTCCGGCGCGCCCAACCCACAACCAGCGGGCCTTCTGAACCCGGCCGTTGATGCTGAGGCTGCTCCCCTGTCGCTCCAGGCCCGCCGGCGGTTGGCTGGTTGGTTTTTGGCCGGGTGTGGGCTTGGGGCTTGGCGTGGAAGAGGGTGGCTGCTGCGGTGGCGGCGGCGGCGGTGGTGGTGGCAACGGCAGGGCCAGGCCGGCTGCGGGCAGAAGCAGGGACAGCAGGCAGGGGGTCAGCAGGCGTCTGGGCCGGGGGGAACCTGCAGTCGCCATCGCCAGCCCCGCCGACAGCGCCAAACGCTAGCCCTCTCCGGCTGCCGTGGTGCCCGGGTTTGGGGGTGTGAATCCCTAGGATCAATCGTTCTGCTGTTGCCGCCCCCTGCGGGAGTTCTGCAGTAGCAGAGCATCTGGATCAACTGTCAGATCAACTGCCGGACCTTCTCGGGTTATGCCTCAATCCCCTCGCCCTGTTTGGCCCCATTGCGACAGCCCCGCTCCGGCGGCGGTGGCGGGCGAGAAGGACGCCTGTGGTGTGGGCTTCCTGGCCAGCCTCAAGGGGGACGCGAGCCACTGGGTGCTGCAGCAGGCCCTGCGCGGCCTCGACTGCATGGAGCACCGCGGCGGCTGCGGCGGCGACGGTGACTCCGGCGATGGTGCCGGCGTGCTCTGCGGGATCCCCTGGACCTATTTGGACGCGGTGTGGCCCGAGGCAGCCGCCGCCAACGGCAAAGCCCGCGGCCTGGGCATGGTGTTCCTGCCGGCCGATGCCGCCAAGCGGGACCAGGCCAAGGCCTTCTGCGCCGACGAGGCCACCAAGCTGGGGCTGTGCAGCCTGGGTTGGCGCGCGGTGCCGCTCAACCCTGCGGTGCTGGGCCCCCTCGCCCTAGGCACCGCTCCTGCCATCGAGCAGTGGCTGCTGTCCGCTGACGAAGACGGGGATGCCCTGGAGGCCCTGCTGTTCCGCTTGCGCCGTCGCTGCGGCGACCGGGCCCGCGAGGCCTGGGGCCCCGGCCCGGGCGACCTCTACTTCGCTTCCCTGAGCAGCCGCACGGTTGTCTACAAGGGCATGGTGCGCTCCGAGGTGCTGGCCGCCTTCTATGGCGATCTGCGCGACGAGCGTTTCGCCGTGAGTTTTGCGGTGTACCACCGCCGCTTCAGCACCAACACCCTGCCCCGCTGGCCCCTGGCCCAGCCCATGCGGTTGCTGGGGCACAACGGCGAGATCAACACCCTGCTGGGCAACCTCAACTGGGCCCGCGCATCCGAAGCCAATCTCGATGCGGTGTGGGGGGACGCTGCCGCCGAGCTCAAGCCGGTGGTGAATGCCTCCTTCAGCGACTCGGCCAACCTCGACGCCACCCTGGAGCTGCTGGTGCGCAGCGGCCGGCCCATCACCGAGAGCCTGCTCACCCTGGTGCCCGAGGCCTTCCGCGACCAGCCGGAGCTGGCGGGCAAGCCGGAGATCCAGGCCTTCTATGAGTATTCCGCCTGCACCCAGGAGCCTTGGGATGGCCCGGCCCTGTTGGTGTTTGCCGATGGCCGCAGCGTCGGCGCCACCCTGGATCGCAATGGCCTGCGTCCGGCCCGCTACTGCATCACCAGCGACGGCTTTGTGGTGATGGGCAGCGAAACCGGCGTGGTGGAGCTCGACGAGAGCCGGATCATCGAGAAGGGCCGTCTGGGCCCCGGCCAGATGCTGGCGGTGGACCTGGAGCAGGGCCGCCTGCTGCGCAACTGGGAGGTGAAGCAGGAGGTGGCGGCCCGGCACCCCTACGGCGCCTGGCTGGCGGAGCATCGCCGCAGCCTGGACCCCCAGCCCTGGACGCAGGAGCGCCAGCTGGGCGATCTGGAGCTGCTGCAGCAGCAGACGGCCTTTGGCTTCACCGCCGAAGACTTTGAGCTTGTGATCGAAGACATGGCCGGCGCGGCCAAGGAGCCCACCTACTGCATGGGCGACGACATCCCCCTGGCGGTGCTGTCCGATAAACCGCATCTGCTCTACGACTATTTCAAGCAGCGGTTCGCCCAGGTCACCAACCCGCCGATCGATCCGCTGCGGGAAAAGCTGGTGATGAGCCTGGAGATGCACCTGGGCAAGCGGGGCTCGCCGCTGAAGCCCGAAGCTGCCTCAGCGGCGGTGCTGCATCTGGCCAGCCCGATCCTCAATGAGGCGGAGCTCGCTGCGGTGGCCCAGCAGGGCCTGCCGACCGCCACCCTCTCCACATTGATGGGGATCACCGATGGGCCTGGGGGCCTGGCGGCTGCGGTGGAGCGCCTCAAGGCTGAAGCTGAAGCGGCCGTGCGCGCTGGCACCCAGATTGTGGTGCTGAGTGATCGCGGCGGTTCCAGCGGCGGCATCGCGGCCACCACCACCACCGTCCCCCCGCTGCTGGCGGTGGGTGCGGTGCACCACCACCTGCTCAACCTGGGGCTGCGGCTGCAGGCCTCCCTGGTGGTGGACACCGCCCAGTGTTGGAGCACCCATCACCTGGCCTGCCTGATCGGCTATGGCGCCAGTGCCGTGTGCCCCTGGCTCACCTGGGAAACCACCCGCCACTGGCTGGCGCACCCCCGCGTGCAGAAGCTGATCGAAACCGGCAAGTTGCCGGCCCTCACCCCCGATCAGGCCCAGGCCAACGTGCGCAAGGCCCTGGAAGATGGCCTGCGCAAGATCCTCTCGAAGATCGGCATCTCCCTGCTGGCCAGCTATCACGGTGCCCAGATCTTTGAGGCGATCGGCCTCGGTGCCGACCTGATCGAGCTGGCCTTCAAGGGCACCACCAGCCGAGTCGCGGGCCTGAGCCTGGCCGAGCTGGCCAGCGAAACCCTCAGCTTCCACGCCAAGGCCTTCCCCGAGCTGAACCGCACCAAGCTCGAGTTCATGGGTTTTGTGCAGTACCGCACCGGCGGCGAGTACCACCTCAACAGTCCGGAGATGGCCAAGGCCCTGCATGCGGCGGTCAAGGCGGGCCCGGGTTACGACCACTTTTCCACCTACAAGACCCTGCTGGAGAACCGGCCGGTCACGGCCCTGCGCGACCTGCTCGAGCTCAAGCCCGCGCCGGCGCCCCTGCCCATCGAGCAGGTGGAGAGCGTGGAGAGCATCTGCAGCCGTTTCTGCACGGGTGGCATGAGCTTGGGGGCCCTCTCGCGCGAGGCCCACGAAGTGCTCGCCATCGCCATGAACCGCATCGGCGGCAAGAGCAACAGCGGCGAGGGCGGTGAGGATCCGGCCCGCTTTGGTGTGCTCCGCGATGTGGACGGCGACGGCCACTCAGCGACCCTGCCCAGCCTGAACGGCCTGCGCAACGGAGACACGGCCTGCTCGGCGATCAAGCAGATCGCCTCGGGTCGTTTCGGTGTGACCCCCGAATACCTGCGCAGCGGCCAGCAGCTGGAGATCAAGGTGGCCCAGGGGGCCAAGCCCGGTGAGGGCGGCCAACTGCCGGGCCCGAAGGTGGATCCCTACATCGCCTGGCTGCGCAACAGCAAGGCCGGCGTGGCGTTGATCTCGCCGCCACCCCACCACGACATCTATTCCATCGAGGATCTGGCCCAGCTGATCCACGACCTGCACCAGGTGCATCCCGCCGCCAAGGTGAGCGTGAAGCTGGTGGCCGAGATCGGCATCGGCACCATTGCCGCCGGTGTGGCCAAGGCCAACGCCGATGTGATTCAGATCTCCGGCCACGACGGCGGCACCGGCGCCTCACCGCTGAGCTCGATCAAGCACGCCGGCAGCCCCTGGGAGCTGGGTCTGACCGAGGTGCACCGGTCCCTGCTGGAGAACGGCCTGCGTGATCGGGTGTTGCTGCGGGCCGACGGCGGCCTCAAGACCGGCTGGGATGTGGTCATTGCCGCCCTGCTGGGTGCCGAGGAATACGGCTTTGGCTCGGTGGCGATGATCGCCGAGGGCTGCATCATGGCCCGGGTTTGTCACACCAATAACTGCCCGGTGGGTGTGGCCACCCAGAAGGAAAACCTGCGCAAGCGCTTCCCCGGGGTGCCGGAGCACGTGGTGAACTTCTTCCTGTTCGTGGCGGAGGAGGTGCGCCAGCTGCTCAGCGTGCTGGGCGTGGCGCGTCTGGAGGATCTGATCGGCCGCAGTGAACTGCTCCAGCCCCGGGCCGTGGCCCTGGCCAAAACCCAGGCCCTCGATCTCTCCTGCCTGATCGATCCGATCCCGGCCGCGGCCGATCGCCGCTGGCTGCAGCACGATGCCGAGGCCCATGGCAACGGTCCCATCCTGGAAGATCAGCTGCTGGCTGATGCCGAGGTGATGGCCGCAATCGAGGGCCACGGTCGGGTGAGTCGCACCCTGGCGATCGTGAACACCGACCGCAGTGTGGGTGCCCGCCTCTCCGGCGAGATCGCAGCGCGCCATGGCAACAAGGGCTTTGGTGGCCAGCTCGACCTCACCCTTGAGGGGGCGGCCGGCCAGAGCTTCGGGGCCTTCGTGCTCCAGGGCATGCATGTGCGCCTGGTGGGTGAAGCCAATGACTATGTGGGCAAAGGCCTCAATGGGGGTCGCCTCACCGTGGTTCCCCCGGCGGGCGTGCAAGATCCCGGCAGCCAGGTGATCCTGGGCAACACCTGTCTCTACGGGGCCACCGGCGGCGAGCTGTTTGCCCTGGGCCGGGCCGGGGAGCGCTTCGGTGTGCGCAACAGCGGTGCCCGAACCGTGGTGGAGGGCGCCGGTGACCACTGCTGCGAGTACATGACCGGTGGCGTGGTGGTGGTGCTGGGCTCCACCGGCCGCAACGTGGCGGCCGGCATGACCGGCGGCGTGGCCTTCATCCTCGATGAGGGCGGCGGCCTGCGGGAGCGGGTGAATCCGGAGATTGTGGCCATCGCCGAGCTCACCACCCCCGAGCAGGAAGCCCTGCTCAAGCCCCTGCTGCAGGCCCACCTGGAGGCCACCGGCAGCGCCAAGGCCGCGGCGATCCTGGCCGACTGGAGCACCTGGAAGGCCCAGTTCAAGCTGCTGGTGCCCCCCAGTGAAAAGGCCACCGTGGGCCTGGCGGAACGGGAGGCTGTAGTGGCTTGAGGCCCCCTGCTTGAGGGCCCCCTGTGCAGCGGCTTAGCGGGGATGCTCCCGCATCAGCCGCTGCACCTCGCCGGCGTGGTAACTGCTGCGGGTGAGCGGGCTGCTCACCACCTGCAGGAAGCCCAGCTCCGTTTCGCCTTGCCCTCGGAACGCCTCGAATTGCTCCGGCGTCACGAAGCGATCCACCGGCAGGTGCTTGGGGCCGGGTGAGAGGTACTGGCCGATGGTCACGATGTCCACCTGGTGGCGCCGGAGATCGGCCATCACCGCGAGCACCTCGGCGTCGGTTTCGCCCAGACCGGTCATCAGGCCGGATTTGGTGTAGGTGCGCGGCCAGCCCTCGCGCACGCGCTGCAGCAGCTCTAGTGAGCGCGCGTAGACCCCCTGGGGCCGGGCCTTCTTGTACAGCCGCGGCACCGTCTCGATGTTGTGGTTCAGCACCTCCGGGGTGCCCTCCATCACGGCGGCCAGGGCGTCCCAGTTGCCGCAGAAATCGGGGATCAGCAGCTCAATCGTGGTTAGGGGTGAGCGCTGGCGCACCTGGGTGATGCAGGCCACAAACTGGCTGGCGCCCCCATCGGCCAGGTCGTCGCGGTTCACCGAGGTGATCACCACGTGGCTCAGGCCCAGCCTTGCCACCGCTTCGCCGAGCCTTTCGGGTTCCGTGGGGTCGAGCTCCCGCACGCTCTTGTCAAAGTCGATGTCGCAGTAGGGGCAGGCGCGGGTGCAGCCCGGCCCCATGATCAGAAAGGTGGCCGTGCCGCCGGCGAAGCACTCACCGATGTTGGGGCAGCTCGCCTCCTGGCAGACGGTGTTGAGCTTGAGATCCTGCAGCAGGTCGGCCACCTCGCCGATCCGCTCCCGCTGGGGGGCCTTGACGCGCAGCCAGTCGGGTTTGAGCAAGGGGCCGGGGGCGCAGGGGCCAGGAGAAAGGCAGTTGGCAACTTTAGAAAGCGATCGGCATCCCAGCACCCGGATTGCGGGCCGGGTCGCGGAGGCCATCCCCTAAAGTCGCCCCATCGGGATGTAGCGCAGCTTGGTAGCGCACTTCGTTCGGGACGAAGGGGCCGCAGGTTCGAATCCTGTCATCCCGATTTTTTTGATCCGGCCCTGGCTCAGCTGAGCTCAGCTCCCGGGTACCCGCGTGGGGTCACCATGCGGCCGTCCTGGGCATAGCTAGTGCTGTTGCCCACCAGCACCAGGGTGAGCATGTCCACCTGCTCCACCGGCAGCTCCCCCAGGGTGTGCAGGCTCACCGCTTCCGCGGCCCGGCCCAGTTGGCGGGCCACGGCCACCGGGGTGCCCGCTGGTCTGCCCTCCAGCAGCAGCTCCCGGGCCCTGGCCAGCTGCCAGTCCCGTCCCTGGGAGCGTGGGTTGTAGAGCGCCACCACGAAATCGCCCGCGGCGGCGGCCTGGAGCCGGCGTTCGATCACGGCCCACGGGGTGAGGCGGTCGCTGAGGCTGATGGTGCAGAAATCGTGCATCAACGGGGCGCCAGCGCGGGCTGCGGCCAGTTGCAGGGCCGAGATTCCCGGATGCACGGCGAAGCTGGGGCGGCCGTCGGGGGCTTGCGCCAGCCACAGTTCCAGGGCCAGCCCAGCCATGGCATAGATGCCGCTGTCGCCTGACGACACGAGGGCCACGTTCAGCCCCTGGCTGGCCAGCTCCAGGGCCAGGGCGCAGCGGGCCCGCTCTTCCGTCAACTGGCCATCCCAGCGCAGCTGATCGGGTCGCCGCAGGGGTTCGAGCAGGTCGAGGTAGAGCCCATAGCCCACCCACACCGTCGCTTCCGCCAGGGCCCGCCGGGCATCGCCCGTGAGCAGATCCAGGCTTCCCGGCCCACTGCCCACCAGGTGCAGCTGGCCGCGCTGGGGAGCCCATTGGCTCTCCGCCAGAGCGATGGCCAGGGTGGCGGCTCCCTGTTCACCGCTGCCGGCGTGCTCGATGCGTTTGGGCTGGAACAGCCGGGCTCCGGGGCCGGCAGCCAACAGGGCGGAAGCCTCCGCCACGCTGGCGGTGCCCATCTCCTGGGCCACGGCCGCCGAGGGATTGGGCACGGGCACGCCGGCCAGGTGTGGGGCTTCAAACCAGCGAGTCGGCCATTGGCGTTGGGCCGCCAGGGCCAGCAGGGCCGGTTCATCCGCCTTGCGGTCGATGCTGGCCAGCCCGGCCACCGCTTCTGGGGCCAGCTGCAGGTCCGCCAGGGTTTGATCCACCAGGCGCTCCAGCAGGCTCAGGCTGGTGTGGCGTTCACAACCCAGCCCCAGCCAGAGGCTGGGGGGGTGCCAGCGGCAGCCATCTCCGCTGTGGATATCCACCACCATGGCTGGCGTTGCCGTGGTGGTGGCCGGAGCCGCTTGCAGAGTCGCAGCGGCGGGCAGCTCCAGCCAGCGCCGACTGCCGTGGCGTGCCTCCACCAGGAGCGGTTCGCTGGCCCGGGCCGCAGCCTGCATCAGGCCGCTCCAATCGCCCTGGCCGCGGCGCCAGCCCCAGGCCTGGCCAAAGCTGTCGAGGTTGAGTCGGCCCATGGCGGCCGTGGCTCCGGTCAGCACCGCCTGGCCGCCCAGGCTTGCGGCGATGCGTTGGCTGAGCCGTTCCGCGCCGGCGGCGTGTCCGCCCAGCAACGGGATGGCAAAACGCCCCTCGGGGTCCACGACCACCACGGCCGGATCCGTCTCCTTGTCGCTGAGCAAGGGGGCAATCAGGCGGGTCACCAGGCCGCAGGCACCAACCACCACAAAGGCGCTGGCGGACGCCCATTCGCTCACCAGGCAATCCCGTGGGGGCGGCTGGTCGAGCGGGCCCACGTGGCCATCGAGCACCCCGGCCTGCTGGAGCCGGGTCAGTACCGCCGTGCTCGCGGCGCTGAAGCCGAGCCCCCAGATACCGGTCCGGTGACCGGTGACAGGCGGAGTTGCGGGGAGTTGACTCACGCGCCCAGCTTCTGACGCAGCCCGGCCAGGGGGCCGCTGGGGCGGGGCTTGAGCAGGGAGCCGTCAGGATTCACCTGGTTTCGGGCAGATCCCTCCACACTGCTGGACGGCGCGATCCGGTCGGGATTGGCCAGTGGGGCAGCAGGCCGGGTCGCCGCTGGAGGGGGAGTGGGACTGGGCTCTTCTGGAGTTGAGCTTGGCGCGGGAGCAGGCGTTGGCTCGAGAGCGGACGTTGGCTCGAGAGCGGAGCTGAGCTCTGGAATGGGCTCACCAGGCGGTTCGACGGCAGTCAGGACAGCCGGTTCGAGGGGCTGGTCGACTATCTGCTCGACAGGTTCTTCCAGGTTTTGCTCCAAGGTTTGGTCGACTGGGGCCGCTGCTGGGGGCGGCAGGGGTTCTGGTAATGGTTCGGGAGTTGGTTCGGGTGTTGGCTTGGGATCTGCTGCCGGCTCGGGTGCCCGATCAGCGTCCCTGGTTGTGGCTGCAGGGGTGGGCTCCAAGGGGGCTTCCGGCGGGGCCGTGCCCAGCAGCTGGGCCAGGTCACTCGCCCGAAGGCGGCCCTGCTGCCAGATCGGTGCTGGAGCGCTGGGGTCGAGCACCAGCTCAGTCACCACGCTGTTGAAGGGAGGGTTGAGAGCGTCACCGCGGCCATCCACCAACTCCAGCAGCAGGCTGTTGCTGCCCCGCTCCCAACCCTTGAGCCACAGGGGTGCGTTCTGATCCACCAGGAAGCTGTCGCCATTCACGGTGACCCGCAGGCGCCAGCTGCCGTCGTTGTCCCGCAGCCCCTGAAGCGGGGCATCGAGCAGCAGCCAATCGAGCAGCACCGGTTCACGGGCGGCCTGGGACGGGGGGCTCGTCACCAGCAACTGGGGGGTGCCGGGCTGGGGAATGGCCAGGGGGTTGGGCGCAACCCGGTGCACCCGGATCTGGGCCGAGGCGCCTGGGTTTTTCACCGCTTCTCCCCAGGGGCGGGCCGCATAGGCGGTGATCCTGTGGCTGCCTGGACTCAGCTCCGGCAGCTCCACCCTGAGGTCGGTGACCGGCAGGGGGGGCTGATCGTCGACCTGCACCACCACGTGGGGGCCGAGACCCAGGGCGCCGGCATCCACCAGGGGCCAGTCCCGCACCTGCAGTTGCAGGGTCACGGGGCCGCCGGGCAGCACGGCTCCATCCCGGGGCGCCAGGATCGACACCTGGGGGGTGTGATTGGCCAGGGACGCTTGCAGTTGTTGCACGGCCGCTGGTGGGGCCACTTCCTGGAGTAGCCCGGCAGGCCCCTCTGCCAGGAGGGGAGCCTCCGAACCAGCTTGGGCGCGGGGTGACGGGAGCCGATCGCAGCCGGCTGGGAGCACCAGCACGGCGACCAGGACCAGGGACACCACGGCGAGGCGCAGCAGGGTCGCGACCCCACTGGGCCAGTGGCCGTATCGCCCGAGGCCGCCGCCGGGGGGGGCTGGATGGGTTGCGCTGCCTGCGCCCACGCTGGGTTGCTCAGCTGTTTCTCAGGGCATTCTGCTGGCCCGGGCCACCCCGGGAATCCGAAGCCTTCGCGCCGCCGGCACGGAGATGCCTGGCCGCCAACTTTGGCGGGCTAAGTAATAACGAGACGGGCAAAAGATGCCCAATCTCGATGATTCTTTCTGTTCTGTAAAGCCCAGTGCTGGCCTGGGAAGCGCGGGGATTGAACCTTTGTAACTGCAGCCCAAAAGTCCTCGGAAGCGGCCCCTATACTTCCGCCAGCGGTCCCCTATCTGGGGCCCCAAGCTCCAGCTGTGGCAAGCGGTTTCACGGTTTCGTGGACTTCTTTCCCGCTGGTGCCCATGGGCGGTTCGGAGGCTTCGGCATCCGGCTCCCATGGGGCCCACTGGTAGGCCCTCCGGCCTGCCTCAGGGGTGGACCCACCACCTCGACCCCGTCCCTCGAGGAACGTCTCGATGACCATCAGCCCACCAGAGCGTGGGGAAAAGGCGAAGGCCATGGTCGACCGGAACCCCGTTCCGGCCACCTTCGAACTGTTCGGCAAGCCCGGCCATTTCGATCGCAGCCTTGCCAAGGGTCCCAAAACCACCACCTGGGTTTGGAACCTCCACGCCAATGCTCACGACTTCGACAGCCACACGAGTGACCTCGAAGAGGTCTCTCGCAAGATCTTTTCGGCTCACTTCGGCCACCTGGCCGTCATCTTCATCTGGCTGAGCGGCGCCTTCTTCCATGGAGCGCGCTTCTCCAACTACACCGGTTGGTTGACCGATCCCCTGCACGTCAAGCCTTCGGCGCAGGTGGTTTGGCCGATTTTTGGCCAGGAAATTCTCAATGGCGATGTGGGTGCCGGCTTCCACGGCATTCAGATCACCTCCGGTCTCTTCCATGTGTGGAGGGCCTGGGGCATCACCAACGAAACCCAGCTGCTGGCCCTGGCCATCGGCGCTCTGGTGATGGCCGGCCTGATGCTCAATGCGGGCGTCTTCCACTACCACAAGGCAGCCCCCAAGCTCGAGTGGTTCCAGAACGTTGAGTCGATGCTCAACCACCATCTGGCCGGTCTGCTGGGTCTCGGCTCCCTGTCCTGGACAGGACACCTGTTGCATGTGTCCCTGCCCACCAACGCGCTGATGGAAGCCATCGATGCCGGCAAGCCGCTGGCGCTCAATGGCAAGACCATCGCCACCTATGCCGACATCCCCCTTCCCCACGAGTTCCTGAATCAGGACGTGATCGCCCAGCTGTTCCCCGGTTTCGGGGCGGGCATCTCAGCCTTTTTCACGGGCAACTGGGCCGCGTACAGCGATTTCCTCACCTTCAAGGGTGGGCTGAATCCCGTGACCGGCAGCCTCTGGATGACCGACATCGCCCATCACCATCTGGCGATTGCGGTGCTGTTCATCGTGGCCGGCCACATGTACCGCACCAACTGGGGCATCGGCCACAGCATCAAGGAGATCCTCGAGGGCCAGAAGGGCGACCCCCTGCTGTTCCCGGCTCCCAACGGTCATGACGGACTCTTCGAGTTCATGACCACCAGCTGGCACGCCCAACTGGCTGTGAACCTGGCTCTGCTGGGCTCGCTGACCATCATCGTGGCCCAGCACATGTATGCGATGCCTCCGTATCCCTACATCGGCATCGACTACCCGACCCAGCTGTCGATCTTCACCCACCACACCTGGATTGGTGGCTTCCTCATCGTTGGTGCCGGCGCCCACGCCGCCATCGCGATGATCCGCGACTACGACCCCGCCAAGCACGTCGACAACGTGCTCGACCGGGTGCTCAAGGCCCGCGATGCCCTGATCAGCCACCTCAACTGGGTGTGCATCTGGCTGGGCTTCCACAGCTTCGGCCTCTACATCCACAACGACACCATGCGTGCCCTGGGCCGTCCCCAGGACATGTTCAGCGACTCCGCCATTGCCCTGAAGCCCGTCTTCGCGCAGTGGATTCAGGGTCTGCACGCTGCTGCTGCCGGTAGCACCGCTCCCAACGCCCTCGCCGGCGTGAGCGAAGTGTTCAACGGCACCGTGGTGGCCGTGGGCGGCAAGGTGGCTGCCGGTCCGATCCCCCTGGGAACGGCCGACTTCATGGTCCACCACATTCACGCCTTCACGATTCACGTGACGGTGCTGATCCTGCTGAAGGGTGTTCTGTATGCCCGCAGCAGCCGTCTGGTTCCCGACAAGGCGAACCTCGGTTTCCGCTTCCCCTGCGACGGCCCCGGCCGTGGCGGTACCTGCCAGGTGTCGGCTTGGGACCACGTGTTCCTGG
>JBIIQK010000167.1:0-4391 GCA_044342135.1 Cyanobium sp. | reverse complement strand
ACCTGCTGGAGGCGGGCGGCTTGGGGCAGTGGCTGGTGCATGGGGTCGTGAACACCCGCCACACCCACGGCAGCGGCTGCACCCTGGGGGCGGCGATCACGGCCTACCGGGCCCGGGGGCTGGCCCTGGCCGAGGCGGTGCAGGCCGCCAAGGTCTACGTGGAAGGCGGGCTGCGTCAGGCCCTGGCGATCGGCGCCGGTCAGGGCCCGCTCGGCCACTGGCATTCGCTCCAGAGCAGCGCCGCTCCTGGGTACGGTGAGGCCCATGCAGGCCCCTGAACCGCTCTTGCAACGCCTGGCCACCGTGCCGGGCATGGAATCCGGCCGCCGGCGGCTGGTGCTGCTGCTCCCCCAGCTCGGCGATTTCGACAGCCTGGAATATGCCCAGGCCCTGGTGCCCGCCCTGCCGCACCTGGCGGCGGCGGGGCTGGAGCTGCTGGCCATCGGCATCGGCAACCCCACCGGTGCCGACCGCTTCTGCCGGTTCACCGGTTTTCCCCGCGAGCGGCTGCTGGTGGACGAGGAGCCCACCCTGCACCGGGCCTTGGGGCTGTATGCCGGCTTGCAGGTGCCCGGAGGGCCCTGGCCAGGACTGCTGCTGATGTGCGCCGGCATCGGCTCGCCCGGCACCCTGGCCGAGGTGCTGCGGGGCTACAGCGGCGACCGCAGGGCGGCCCTGCGGCCCTTCGAGCTGGCCACCGTGCGGCTGCGCAACATGGTGGAGGTGCTGGGCGCCTGGCGCACCTACGTGCCCTGTGACGACCACATCACCCAACGGGGCGGCACCTACCTGCTGGATGGCGACGACAGCTTGCTGTACAGCTACCGCGACCCGGGCATCCTGGGGTTCTCGGCAACGATGGCGGAGCCGCTGAGCTTCCTCGCCCCCTACCTGAACTCCTGAACCCGATGGATCGACGTCACTGGTTGCTGCTGCTCGCGGCCCTGGCCTGCGTAGCGGGCCTGGTGCTGTGGATCGGCGAGATCGATCTGGGGCTGGAGGAATCGGTGAATCCACCCGTAGCCGCCCCCTCCCCAGCACGATCCAGTCCCCCCTCCCCGACCCAACCATGAACGCCTTCTTGCAGCCCCTGGTTCTGGTGATCAGCCTGGCCCTGTTTCAGCTGGTGGGACCCGTGCCAGCGGAGCTGGGGGTGCACAACGGAACCCTGGCCGCCTGTCCCTCACCGGCCCACTGCGCGCGCGCAAACTGGCCGGTGGCCGATCCGGAGGCAGCGCTGGCGGCCCTTGTGCCCGTGCTGGAGGCCATGCCCCGCACCGAGCTGGTGGAGCAGGGAGACGGCTACCTGCATGCCACCGCTAGCAGCGCCCTGTTCGGCTTCGTCGACGACCTGGAGCTCTACGCCGACCCAGCCCACGGGCAGCTGCAGGCCCGCTCCGTCTCCCGCCTCGGCGATTCCGATCTGGGGGTGAACGGCCGGCGCCTTGCGGCCCTGGAACAGGCCCTCGGGCAAGGGACTTGAGCCGGACTGAGCCAACCGGCTAGAAAAATCTGCAGCCCTCAGCCGCAGGGCTGGGAATCGGGAGGCGTTTGGGTGGTCTGCCGCAGCCCATCGAACAACTCGCAGAGGAGGGTGGCCATCTCGGGGGGCAGGGAGGCCTGGGGCACCGATTCGGCGGCGATCACGAGCAGGGCACAGGCGTCCACCAGGCGCGAGGCCTCAGAGGCGGTCAGGGCCACCAGGCACTGATCCTCGCAATGCGTAATCCGCATTTTTCGCAGCCCTTACCCATAAAACGGTACACACCGAACACCCGGGTGTGTGCCTGTCGCTTGACAGCTGCCAGCTTGGCGTGGTGGTGGAGCGTGGTGGTGGAGCGCGCTCTTGAGGACCGGCAAGGGCACCATCTAGGACTGCCGGGTCTGTAGCCAGCGCATCAGGGCCTTGCTGGGATCGGCCAGCTCGGCGATCGAGCCGTAGAGGTAATCGTTCCAGCCGGTGCGCGGCAGCCCGCTGAACACCATCAGGTTGAGCGGATAGTCCTCCGAATCACTGCAGCGGCGGAAATCGTCGCGGAACAGGAAGGTCGGCTTGCCCAGGGCAATGGCGGCCCCGAGCTCCAGCATCACCCCCTCATCGGGGGGCGTGCCATTCACGATCGCGAAGAAGGCATCGGCCTCGCGCACGTCCTGGAGGTCGGCCTGGGCCACCCTCCAGGCCCAGCCCTCCTGGGCCAGATCCACCTGACCATTGCGGGCGAAGGGCTCCCACACCTCCAGCCCCAGGCTCCCGAGGGCCTCGATGAAATCGGGTAGCAACCGCGTGCGCCAATGGGCGGAGAAGCCGTAGGGGGAGGCCAGATAGAGGGTGGGGCGGGGTTTCAGCACCGCGAGCCTCCACGGGACGCCCGATAGAGCTGCTCGTCGCGGGCTGCGGCCTGCGGGTCTTCCCAGGGGAACACGATCCAATCCGCCGAGCTGGTGACCTCCACCGCAAGCCACCACTGCGGTTCGGCCTTGCTGATCCACACCACGGCCTGGGACTCCGGCAGCTGTCGATGGGCCTCCAGGGTGAGGCCGGTCTCGTAGACATCGTCCACCAAGAGACACCCCGGGCGGGCATCGGGCAACAGCGGCAGCGCGAGCCGGTGGCTGAGGGCGACCGCCAGGCATAGCCCCCCGCGGGGAATGCCATGGATCCCGGTGAAGGTCCGTTCAGCGCAACGGGCGGCGATGTGCTCCACGGCCCGATCGAAGTCGTCCCAGCTGAGCTGGCGCAGGCTGCTGGCAGTGATGGTGGTCATCAGGCCACGAAGCGCTTGTAGAGCCAGCGCACGAAGCCACCCACCAGGGGCACCGGCCCAAAGGTGGGCCCCACGAAATCGAAGTAGTCGCGGTGGTCGACGATGCGGCCATCGGCTCCAAAGCGCAGGCGACTGGTGCCGGGGTAGAGGAATTCGATCCCCTTGATCTTCAGGCCCATGCGCCATTCCACGAAGGCCGTATCGCCGTCGATCGCCACCGCATCGGCCTCTAGAAAGACGTCGTCGCAGCGTTGCAGCAGGCCCTGCTGGGCCAGGATGTAGGCATCCACCCCTTCCCGGCTCTGGGTGGGGTCTTCGAAGTGCACGTTGTCGGCATACACCTGCTGCCACTGCTCAGCCGTGGGCGCGGGTGCCCCATAGGGCTTGGTGAACAGCTGCCGCAGGCTGTCCTGGCTGAAAGGCGGCATCAGGAGGGCAGTCATGGCAGGGAGGGGACAGGGCCAGAGCTCATGGTCACGATTGTGCTGCCCCTGGCGGTGTCTGGGCTGCCCCAGGGGCAGACGGGCGGCGGCGGCGGCAGCGCTCCGAGCAGTAACGCACCTCGTCCCAGACGTCCTTCCACTTTTTGCGCCACTGGAACGGGCGCTGGCACACGGGGCAGATCTTGGTAGGACGCTCGGCGTGGTGGGGCATCAGGGGAGCGATCAGGGATTGAGATGCTGCTCGCGCCAGCCATCCTGGCGGCACCAGCGACGGCGGCGGTGGGGATGGTTGGTGAGCTCCAGCAACTCCACCTGCTCCAGGCCGATGCGCAACAGCTGGAAGCAGTCGGGGATCGGCAACTGATCGCCGAGTTCGGCGGGGAAACAGGCTCCAGCCTCCAGGGGCTCGCCCGGTGGCGGCCAGCCCCACAGGGCCCGACCCTCCGGCATGAGGCCCTGCCAGTGCCGTTGCCGCTCGCTGGCCTCCTGCTCCACCGGCAGAACCAGGAGCCTGCCGCGCAGGCGGAACTGGCAGCGGGCCCGGGGCAGCAGCCAGCCCAGCTCCACCGCCGGCTGGTGGCGCAGCTCAGCCACCTTGGCGCTACGGCCATCGGTGAGCAGGTCGAGCTCCGAGGCAGCGGCCCAGCCGCGAAACACGAGCGTGCGCACCCGGGGTGTGCCATCAACCGCCACGGTGGCCAACTGCAACCAACGGGCCTGGGGCGAGCGGCCCTCCCGCTCGCGGGCCCCGCGCAGCAGGGGCCTCCAGGGTGGCAGTGACTCAGCGCTGGCCATCCGGGAAGGCTAGGGAGCTGGCGACGATCAGCGTTTGCGAGCCACAACGGTGGGAAACATCCGCTGGGAATCGTCGTGCACGGCGACCACCTCGAAGCCGGCGTCCTGTAAGTGCTGGCGCAGTTGTTGTTCCTCGCGAAAGCAATTCCATCGAGCCGGAATCACCTGCTGGAACAACAAGCGCTGCAGCTCCAGGTCAGCCACCTGCCGGGGCTGCCACTGCCCTGGAGGAGTGATGAAGCTGATCAGGAAGATCCCCCTAGGCCGGAGGGCCTGACAGACACCGCGATAGAAATCGACGCATCGATCATCGTCTTCAACGTAGATATTGAGGCCGTTGCTGGTGACCAGATCCCAGCGCTCTGAGGCGCCAAGCTGCCAGGCATCG
>JBIIQK010000166.1:0-4420 GCA_044342135.1 Cyanobium sp. | reverse complement strand
TCGCCCGGGGTGGTCGGTGCCTGCTGCGTGCTGGCTACTCTGCCGCCCAGAGGCCGGATTTGACGCATGCAGCTGCACCAGTTCAGGCATTCCGCCTTCTGCGAGAAGGTGAGGATGGTGCTTGCCGCCAAACGCCTCGACTACACCGTGGTGGAGGTCACTCCCGGCATCGGCCAACTCGAGTTGTTCCGCCTCTCCGGCCAGCGCCAGGTTCCCGTGTTGGTGGATGGGGGGGAGGTGGTCGCCGATTCCACCGCCATTGCGCTCTACCTCGAGCGGCACCATCCCGAGTTGCCCCTGCTGCCCGCTACACCGGCTGAGCGGGCCCGCGTGCTGTTGATTGAAGACTGGGCCGATACGGCCCTGGCCGCGGGCTGCCGGCTCGCCTTGGTGCAGGCGGCGGCGGTGGATCCGCTGCTGCGCTCGGCCCTGCTGCCCGATTCCACCCCGGGGCCCCTGCGCCAGCTCGTCAGCAGCCTGCCCTCCGGGGTGATGGCCGGCATGGGCGAGGCGTTGGCCAGCGTGGTGGGCAGCGCCGAACGCCAACAGCTGCAGACCAACCTGGAGCAACTCGCCCTGCTGGTGGCTGACCAGCCCTACCTGGTGGGCGACCGTCTCAGCCTGGCCGATCTGGCCGTGGCGGCCCAGCTGGGGCTGCTGAAGTTCCCCGCCAGCAGCGGGGCCCCCCTGGCGGGTCTGGGCGTCAGCGGCATCGCCGACCATCCCCTGCTGGAGCCCCTGTTCAGCTGGCGGGATCGGATTGCGACGGAGGCGGGTCGGGGTTGAGCGGGGTCAGCTGAAGCCAGAAGTGGCCGCTGCTGCTGGCCGCAGCCGCCAGGCCCAGGGCTGGGGAGGGGTAGCTGGCCTGCCACTGCTCGGCGCTCACGCTGCCGTCCAGACCCAGGGCATAGCGGCTCAGGGTCTCCACCCGGCTCACCCGTGGGTCGCCGGGGCCATGCAGCACCTGCAGGGCCAGCTCGTCGGCCCAGAAGTGGGTGGGGTCCGGTTGGGTGCTGCGGCGGCCCACCACCGTGGATTCCAGCCGTTGATCGCCCGCCAGCAGAGCGATCTGGCGGTTGGGGTTGGTGGGGTCGTTGGCCACCTGCAGCAGGGCCTCGCCCAGCAGGGTCCGGCCGATGGAGCTGGCGTTGTAGGCCCGGTCCCCCACCACGTCGCCCTGGGGGTTGCGCTCAAACCGCACCGGGTAGTCGAGGTCGTCGCTGTGCACCTGCCAGGAGCCGGCCATCCAGGTGGGGTAGGTGAGGTCCTGGTGGCCGGGTCGGTTGGAGGGGCGCTCCAGGGGGGCGGGCAGGCGCCAGTCGGGCCATTGGCTGGCCCGCTCCGCCAGGGCGGTTGGGCTGAGCGCCAGAAGCAGCGCCAGGATGGGGGCCAGTAGGGCTCCTGCCATGTCCGATCCCCTCCTCCGGGAGCTTGATCATTACGTGGTGCTGGAGCCGGTCGGGGGAGAGCGGATCCTGACGGCGGCCGAAACCCTGGACTGGCTGGCGGCCCAGCTCGAGGCCCTGGAGGTGGTTCCGGCGGATCTGGCGGCCCTGGCCACCGCCGCGGAGCGGGCCCAGCGCCTCCTGGAAACAGCTTGCGAGCTGGAGCTGGCCCCGGGCCTCTCGATCCAGTGGTTTGCGGTGCGGCTCGAGCCTCCCGGCTCAGTTGAGTGATGGGGTGATTTCGCCGTCAGCGTTGCGCAGGCTGATCGGGGCCTGGGGCGCTGCTGCCGGATCCTTGAGGATGGACGGCAGGCCCGCCAGCACCTGCAGGGCCACCTGCTCGGGCCCATCGCCGTTCTGTGCGACGCGGAGGTCGGCCTGGGCATAGAGGGGCTGCCGCTGGCCCAGCAGCTCCCCGAGGCGGGCGCTGGGGTCGTCGGCGTTCAGCAGGGGCCGCGGCGTCGGATCGGCGACGAGGCGCTCCAGGAGCAGGGATGGGGGCGCATCCAGCCAAACCACCACCCCCTGGCGCATGTGGCCCCAGTTCTCCGGTCGGGTCACGACCCCGCCGCCGGTGGCCACCACCAGGGAATGCCAGCCGGCGATCTGGCCGAGCACCGCCGTTTCCAGGTCGCGGAATCCGGCTTCCCCATCGCTGGCGAAAATCTCGGGGATCGTGCGCCCCGCCACCTGTTGGAGCGCGTCATCGGCATCGAGAAACCGATAGCCCAGCGCCTCGGCCAGGGGGCGGCCCACGGCGCTTTTGCCGGCCCCCATCATGCCGACCAGATACAGGTTGAGACCCTGCAGCCGCTGGGCCAGCGCGTGGTGGGAGGGGGTGGTCATGGCGGGGTGGTCATGGCAGGGACGCCGGGGCCCAGGGCCCGTTTCTAGGATGGAGGGCCTCCAGCCCAGGGCGATGACGGCCACTGCACCCGCCCAAGGGCTCGTCCCAGATCAGGCCCCACCCCACCAGGCCGTCTCGAGCCATGGCCGGGGCCGGCCCTGCGTGATCACGCGACGGGCCACCTTCAGCGCCAGCCACCTCTATTGGTTGCCGGAGCTGAGTGCTGAGGAGAATCAGGCCCGTTTCGGGCCCTGCAGCTTGGCCCCCGGCCACGGTCACAACTACACCCTGACCGTGGCGATGGGGGGTGGTCTCGACGGCGATGGCATGGTGCTCAACCTCTCCGAGGTGAAGCACGCCATCCGGGCCGAGGTCACCGACCAGCTCAACTTCCGCTTCCTCAACGACGCCTGGCCCGAGTTCGACCTGGCGCGTCCGGAGGGGCGGTTGCCCACCACCGAAGCCCTCTGCCAGGCCATCTGGACCCGCCTGGGCCCCAAGCTGCCCCTGGTGGGGCTGCGCCTTCACGAAACCGACACCCTCTGGGTCGACCTGCTCGCTCCCGAATCCGCCCAGACCCCCATGGAAGCCTTCCTCTCGATCCGCACCCACTTCGCCGCCGCCCACCGCCTGGCCAGGCCCGAGCTCTCCCAGAGTGAGAACGAGGCCATCTACGGCAAGTGCGCCCGGCCCCACGGCCACGGCCACAACTACCTGCTGGATGTGACCGTGCGCGGTCCGATCGATGCCCGCACCGGCATGGTGTGTGATCTGGCGGCGTTGCAGCAGCTGGTCGACGACCTGGTGGTGGAGCCCTTTGACCACACCTTCCTGAACAAGGACGTGGAGCACTTCGCCAGCACCGTGCCCACGGCCGAGAACATCGCCCTGCACATCGCCGATTTGCTCAGCGCTCCGATCGCCGCCAGTGGCGCCCGGCTCCACAAGGTGCGCCTGCAGGAGAGCCCCAACAACGCCGCCGAGGTGTTTGCCGAAGCTCCCCAGCTAGAGATGGTCCCCGCCGCCCTGGAAGCGCTGGTGGCGGGCTGAGCCCAGGCGATGTCGGGCCTGCCTGTGCCCAGCCTGCGTCTGGTGCTGGCCGTGAGCCTGGACGGCCGCCTGGCCCCTCCTGAGGGCGGTGCGGCCCAGCTGGGCGGCAGCGGCGACCGTCGGGTGCTGGAGGAGGCCCTGGCCTGGGCCGATGGCTGCCTGATCGGCGCCGAAACCCTGCGGCTCCACGGCAGCACCTGCCTGATCCATGCCCCCGACCTGCTGGCCCAGCGGGCGGCGTCCGGCCGCGGCGCCCAGCCGGTGGCCGTGGTGGTGAGCCGCACCGCCGTCCTTCCCGACGAGATCCCTTTCTGGCAGCAGCCCCTGACCCGCTGGTTGCTGGCCCCCCCGGGCACCGTGGCCCCGCCGGGATTTCAGCGGCAGTTGGGCCATGGGGGGTGGTCTGCGGCCCTCTCTGCCCTTCACACCGCCGGATTGGAGCGGCTGGTGGTGCTCGGCGGCGCCACTTTGGCCTCCGGCCTGCTGGCCGAAGGCTGGATTGATGCCCTGCAGCTCACCCTCTGTCCCCAGTTGCTGGGCGGGCCCCACAGCTGGGTGCCGCTGCAGGCAGCCGTGCAGGGGGGCTCCTGGCAGCTGGAGGAGCACCGCCGCCTGCCCGGGAACGAGCTGCTGGTGCGCTACCGGCGCGTTTTGGCGAAGCCTTGAGCCAGCTCCTTGAGGGGGACGGCCTGGAGGCTGTCGGCCGGGAGCCCCAGCATCCGGGCCAGACAGCGTTTCACCACCACTTCGCTGTCGGCACCAAAGTCGCCCCGAACCATCTCCCCCAGAATCGCCAGGCTGCGGCCGCTGTCCGCGGTTTCCTGAACTAGGCACTGGCTGGTGGGCCTGGCCAGCTGGGTGCATGGGGCTTCGAGCTTGGCGGCCAGGGCGGCATTGCCGGACGATCCGGTTTCCACGCAGACGGTTTTGAGCCGCTGCTCCAGTTGGGGGCGCATCAGCTGCAGCACGGGCAGCAGCAGGCTCGTCAGCAGCACGGGTGCGACGAGGGCACGGATCGGTTGGGGCACCGCAACGACACAGCTCTGGTTAGTTTTGCCCCTCAACCCCTTTGCCGGCC
>JBIIQK010000165.1:0-4465 GCA_044342135.1 Cyanobium sp. | reverse complement strand
CAGCTCGAGAAGCAGGCCAAGCCGTAGCCTCGCGCCCAGCACCCGCCCCGCCATGACCTCCAGCCACCGGATCACCCTGCTGAGCGGCGACGGCATCGGCCCGGAGATCACGGCGGTGACCCGCCAGCTGCTCGATGCGGTCAGCGCCCGCCACGGCTTTGGCCTCGTCTACGACGAGCAACCCATGGGCGGCGCCGCCATCGACGCCACCGGAGAACCCCTACCTGCCAGCACCCTGGAGGCCTGCCGGGGCGCCGATGCGGTGCTGCTGGCCGCCATCGGCTCACCCCAGTACGACACCCTGCCGCGGGAGCAGCGTCCCGAAAGCGGCCTGCTCGCCCTGCGGGCCGGGCTGGGATTGTTCGCCAACCTGCGGCCGGTGAAGATCATCCCGGCCCTGATCGATGCCTCCACCCTGAAGCGGGAGGTGATCGAAGGGGTGGATCTGATGGTGGTGCGCGAGCTCACCGGTGGGGTGTATTTCGGCACGCCCAAGGGGCGCGTTGAGGCCGAGGGTCGGGTGCGGGCCTTCAACACCATGGCCTACTTCGACGACGAGATCGACCGCATCGCCAAGGTGGCCTTCGAGCTGGCCGTGGCTCGCGGCGGGCGCCTCTGCAGCGTGGACAAGGCCAACGTGCTGGATGTGAGCCAGCTCTGGCGCGACCGGGTCACGGCCATGGCCGCCGACTACCCGACCGTGGAACTCAGCCACATGTACGTCGACAACGCCGCCATGCAGCTGGTTCGCAACCCGCGCCAGTTCGACGTGCTGCTCACCAGCAACCTCTTCGGCGACATCCTCAGCGATGAGGCCGCCATGCTCACCGGCTCGATCGGCATGCTGCCCTCCGCCTCCCTGGGATCCAGCGGCCCGGGCCTGTTCGAGCCGATCCATGGCTCCGCCCCCGACATCGCTGGCCAGGACAAGGCCAACCCGATGGCCATGGTGCTCAGCGCCGCCATGATGCTGCGGGTGGGGCTGCAGCAGGAAGGGGCCGCCACCGCCCTGGAGACCGCCGTGGATCGGGTGCTGGCCGCCGGTTACCGCACCGGTGACCTGATGGCTCCCGGCTGCACCCAACTGGGCTGCCAGGCCATGGGCGAGCAGCTGCTGGCGGCCCTCGAAGCCTGACCGCCACGGGCTGAACGGGCCCAATTCCTTCAGAGCCCCCGTCGAGGCAGGGGCCGGTCCGGCGACCTGCCAAACTCACGGACGGTTTCTGGATCCCTGCGCATGTCGAAGCGTCACCCGGTTGTGTCTGTCACCGGCTCTTCCGGCGCGGGGACCAGCACGGTCAAGCGCGCCTTCGAGCACATCTTCAAGCGCGAAGGCATCACCCCAGCCGTGGTGGAGGGCGACAGCTACCACCGCTACGAGCGCGGCCCCATGAAGGAGGCCATGAACGCGGCCCTGGCCAAGGGCGAGAACTTCTCCCACTTCGGCCCCGAAGCCAACCTGTTCGACAAGCTCGCCGAGCTGTTCCAGACCTACGGCGAAACCGGCAGCGGCCAGAAGCGCTACTACCTGCACTCCGTGGAAGAGGCCGCCGAGCACAACGCCCGCCTGGGCACCAACCTGGAGCCCGGCCAGTTCACCCCCTGGGAGACCATCCCCTCCGGCACCGACCTGCTCTTCTACGAGGGGCTGCATGGCGGCGTGCAGGGTGACGGCTATGACGTGGCCGGCCTGGCCGACCTGCTGGTGGGCGTGGTGCCGGTGGTGAACCTGGAATGGATCCAGAAGATTGCCCGGGACAACAAGGAGCGCGGCTATTCGGCCGAGGCCACGGTGGACACGATCCTGCGCCGCATGCCGGATTACATCAACCACATCTGCCCCCAGTTCAGCCGCACGGACATCAACTTCCAGCGGGTGTCCACCGTGGACACCTCCAACCCGTTCATGATCCGGGATATCCCCACCCCGGATGAATCCTTCGTGATCATCCACTTCCGCAAGGGAGCCCGGGAGAAGTGGGGCATCGACTTCGCCTACCTGCTCGACATGATCCACGACTCCTTCATGTCCAGCCCCACCTCGATCGTGGTGAACGGCGGCAAGATGGGCTTCGCCATGGAGCTGATCCTCACTCCGATCATTCACCGCATGATCGAAGAGAAGAAGAAGCTGGCCTGATTGCAGCGGCAGCCCCTACTCTGGGGCTGCCCAGCGTTCTGGTGAGGCCGATTTCCTTCGCCACACCCTTAACGACCTCGGAGGCGGCACCCCGTGCCGACAAGGGCTCTCCGTCGTTTTTGATTCCGGGGGCGTCCGGCAAGGCCGCGCCCTCTCTCCGTCTGGACCGGATCAACAGCCGCCAGGTCATTCAGGCGGCCCGACGCGTGTTGTCCCAGTCGCTGGAGGAGGGGACAGGCGGCCTCGATCCCTCAGGGGTGGTGCTCAACCGGCTCCACGGACGCCTGGTCTTTGATCTGCCCGTGCTGCTGCCCGAGGAACAGTTCGTGCCGATCGAGTTGATCCGCGGCCGTCAGAGCCGCTCCGGTCCAGCGCGCCTGCGCCTGCCCCGCAAACCGTCGTCCGTCTGAGGCCTGCTTGAGCGCCGTCAGCCCGTTTCTGCTCTCCAGCGCGCCCGGCCTGCCCATTGTGGTCGCCCTGATCGGTGCCTGTGTGGGCAGTTTTCTCAACGTGGTGGCCTGGCGCCTGCCCCGGGACGAGTCGGTGGTGCTGCCGCCCAGCCACTGCCCCCACTGCGGCAGCCGACTGCGCTGGTATGAAAACGTCCCCCTCCTGGGCTGGCTGTTGCTCCGGGCCCGCTGCAACCACTGCGGCGCGCCGATCGCCATCCGCTACCCCCTCGTCGAACTGCTCTGTGCCGGCCTGTGGGTGGCGGCCCTGCTGGCCCAGCCCAGCGCCATGGGCCCCCAACCCCAGTCCTGGCTTCTGGTGGGGGCGGGCTGGCTGCTGCTCAGCTGGCTGATCCCACTGGTGCTGATCGACCTTGACCACCTCTGGCTGCCCGAGCCCCTCTGCCGGATCGGCCTGGTGCTGGGGTTGGCGGTGACAGCCGTCCTGGGCTTCCAGCAAAGCGGCACTCTCGGCCGGGAGCTGCTGTTCCACCACGTGGTGGCCGCGGGCGTGGGCCTGGTGGGCTTTGAAACCGTGAGCGCCCTGGCCCAGAAGGCCATTGGCAAGCCGGCCCTGGGTCTGGGGGACGCCAAGCTCGCGGCCCTGCTCGGGGCGTGGCTGGGCCTCACGGGCCTCGGCATCACGGTGTTCCTGGCCGTCTTCGGCGGGGCCGTGGTGGGCAGCATTGGCCGGCTCAGCGGCCTGCTGGGCAAGCACCAACCCTTTCCCTTCGGCCCCTTCCTGGCCGCCGGCGGCGCGGCGGTGTGGCTGCTGGGCCACACCTTCTGGCTGCCGGTGCTCGGGCTGGTGTGGTGAAACGCCTTAAATGGGGTTCAGCCGACGGGCCATCGTGCCCCTGAGATCGCATGTCGTTGTTCGACTGGTTTGCGGATCGCCAGAAAAATGCCCCCACCGTGCGGGTCAGCCAGGACGTGGAGGAGGGGGATGGGCTGTGGAGCAAATGCCCCGACTGCGGCCTGGTGGTCTACCGCAAAGACCTGGTGGCCAACGCCAGTGTCTGCAAGGGATGCGGCCACCACAACCGCATCGACAGTGAGGAGCGCATCGCCCTGATCGCCGATGCCGGCAGTTTTGAACCGCTGGACACGGCCCTCTCGCCCACCGACCCACTCGCCTTCAAGGATCGCCGCAGCTACGCCGATCGAATCCGCGACAGCCAGCAGAGCACGGGGCTGCGGGATGCGGTGGTGACGGGCCTTTGCCGCACAAGCGGGCTGCCCCTGGCCCTGGGGGTGATGGACTTCCGCTTCATGGGCGGATCGATGGGCTCGGTGGTGGGCGAGAAACTCACCCGCCTGATCGAGACGGCCACCGCGCGCCGCTACCCCGTGCTGATCGTGTGCGCCTCCGGCGGCGCCCGCATGCAGGAGGGCATGCTCAGCCTGATGCAGATGGCCAAGATCTCCGGTGCCCTGGAGCGCCATCGCCAGGCCGAACTGCTCTACATGCCCCTGCTCACCTACCCCACCACCGGGGGCGTGACGGCCAGCTTCGCCATGCTGGGGGATCTCATCTTGGCCGAGCCCAAGGCCCTGATCGGCTTCGCCGGCCGGCGGGTGATCGAGCAAACCCTGCGGGAAAAGCTGCCGGAAGGCTTCCAGACCGCCGAATATCTGCGCGACCACGGCTTCGTGGACGCCATCGTCGATCGCACCACCCTCAAGGCCACCCTGGCCAGCCTGCTGAAGATGCACGGCTGCCGCGAAACGGTGCCCGCTTGACCAACCCGTCGTGAAACAGCTTTTCTCCACGATGGTGCGGCGCTGCGCAGTCCTGCTGCTGCTCCTGGGGCTCGTGCTCACGGCCCAGGCCGGGCCCGCTCTGGCCGACCCGGTGGACTGGCATGAAGTGCCC